>JBEVKC010000092.1:0-10852 GCA_040509895.1 Novosphingobium sp.
AAGAAGAAATACGGCAAGGACTGGGCCGTTTACGACACGGTCAACGCCACAATCGGCCAAGGCTACATGCTGGTGAATCCTCTCCAGCAGGCAGTCATGGCTTCACGCATTGCCAGCGGCAAGGAACTGATGCCCCGGCTCCTGTTCGATCCGAAGGTGCCAAACGTCCCTTCACTGGGCCTGAACCAGGAACATCTCGATTTCGTCCACCAGGCGATGAGCGACGTGGTCAACGGACCGGGTACCGCCGGGCGGGCGCGACTGCCCATCCCGGACGTGCTGCTGGCGGGCAAGACGGGCACGGCACAGGTCGTTGGCCTCAACATTTCCAGCGGCAAGGGCGGCGTGTGGAAGCACCGCGACCACGGCCACTTCATCTGCTTCGCGCCCTTTGACAAACCGCGCTACGCTTGTGCCGTGGTGATCGAGCACGGTGGCGGCTCAAGCGCCGCATATCCGGTGGCTCGCGACGTGATGACCTATCTCTTCGACCCGACAAAGGCGATGGACGTGCTGCTCGAGATGGAAAAGGGCTGGGGCGGCACGCCGCAACAGCGCATGGCCACCAAGTACAACAGGTACGCTGCCAAATACGGTACGGGCGCACCCAAGGTTGAGCAATCGCCCGAGGCGCAGGTGAAATCCGACGAGGGCACGCGCGAGGGTTCGCCGGCCCAGCCCATCGTCAATACAGCCGCTTCTCCACCGCCTGAACCGGACGGGGACGCAACCCCGGCCCCTGCCCCCTCGCCCAAGCCGAGTCCGGCAAGATGATCCGCTCCGTCGTTCCTGAGGGAGTAGCTCGCCAACCCTGGGGCGTGATCCTGCCCCTGTCCGCGCTCGTAATGTTTGGCTCCGCCGTCCTTTATTCGGCTGCCGGGGGCCATCTTCAGCCATGGGCCCTGACGCACACCCTGCGTTTCTGTGTTTTCCTTGGGATGGCAATCGTCATTGCCCGGGTACCGCGCGATTGGTTCAAGGGCCTTGCCTACCCAATTTATGGGATGGTTCTGGTTCTGCTTTTGTTGGTCGAGATGCTGGGCGCGATTGGCGGGGGCAGCCAGCGTTGGCTCAATCTTGGCTTCATGACCCTCCAGCCGTCAGAACTGATGAAACCCGCCATCGTTCTGGTGCTTGCCCGATTCTATGACAGCGTCCCGCCATCCATGACGGCAAGCTGGCGCGGGCTGGCACCTGCTGTCCTGCTGATCGGCATGCCGGCTTTTTTCGTCATGCTCCAGCCCGATCTGGGCACGGCGCTGGCAATCTGTTTCGGCGGTTTCGTGGTCATGTTCCTGGCAGGACTTCCGCTCTGGTGGTTCGGCGCCGGAGCGTTGGCCGCGTCGATCGTCGCCCCCATCGCTTTCTTCACCCTGCTTCACGATTACCAGCGCAACCGCGTGCTGACGTTCCTCGATCCTGAAAATGATCCGTTGGGAACCGGCTATCACATCACCCAATCCAAAATCGCCATCGGGTCGGGCGGGATGTTCGGGAAAGGCTTTGGCAACGGATCTCAGAGCCACCTTGAATACCTGCCCGAAGCACACACGGATTTTGTCTTCGCCACGATGGCAGAGGAATGGGGGGTGATCGGCGGCCTGTTCATCCTTTTCGTGTTCTTTTTGATCCTTCGCTGGGGCATGAACGTGTCTCGCAGTGCCAGCGGAGACCGCTTCGCCAGCCTGCTTGCGGCGGGCATGGCGCTGACCATCTTCTTTTACATCTGCATCAACCTGATGATGGTCATGGGGCTTGCTCCGGTGGTCGGAATTCCGCTTCCGTTCATGAGCCACGGCGGTTCTTCGATGATGACGAACATGATCTGCATCGGCACGATTATGGCCGTCAGCAACTGGCAGCGCAGGCCTCATAGCCTAGGCTAATTTTTCGCTTTCGCGAATCAAAATAATCGCTAAAGGGAGCGCTCCCGGCGACGGGGACCGCCCGAAACGGCAGTGTGGACGCATAGCTCAGTTGGTAGAGCAGCTGACTCTTAATCAGCGGGTCCTAGGTTCGAGCCCTAGTGCGTCCACCAAATTTTTCCATAAACCGATGGTCCAGGAAAGTTCGAATAACCGGTGCTAACGGTTCTTTCGATCTTAGGCAGCTTGCTGGGTAGCAGGCCCCCAATGGCGCAATGGCCGTTCAGGTTTGTTGACCTTGCGCTAAGCTCTCAACGGCTGCACTTCGGACATCCACTTCGGGCATAATTTGGCCTTCGGCGTCTTGCCGGCGAAGGAAAAACGCGGTTCCATCCACTGCTTGTGCACGTCGTTCAATTAGCTAAGGTGACTAACGCTAACGCATCTTAGCCTGGAAACCTGCCACGAGGCCATCTGGCGGGGTTCGGGTTAAAATCCGCGGGCGATCACATAGGCGCCGGTGACCATCACGACAATCGCGAATATCTTCTCAAGCAGGCCCTTGTGGCCCGCCAATCTCTTCCCGAGCTGGATACCCAGCACTGCTCCTGCAGCGCCGCCGGTAACGAGCAGTCCAGTCAGCCCCCAGTCCACATAGCCTGATGCTGTATAGGACGCCGCCGTTGTCAGGCCTAGCGCAGTCACCACGACCAGCGATGTTCCGATAGCATTCCGGAGCGGCATAGACGTCGCCGCCATAAGGCCCGGGACGATCAGGAACCCACCACCGATGCCAAAAAATCCAGCGGCCAGGCCAACACCCAATCCGATCGGAATGAGGCGAGGAAGCAGATAGATGGCGCTGTCGCGGGTCAGGCGGACATCGGGATATTCCTGGCTCCGCCGTTTCCGCAGCATCGAGAGGCCGACACCAATCATCAACACGCCAAAAAGGATCAGCAAACGCTGCCCATCCATGGCTTTGCCCGCCTCTGCCCCCAGTGCAGCGCCAATGACCCCGGCGACAGCAAACACCCCGGCACAACGCCACTTCACAGTGCCTGCCCGCGCGTGTCCAACCAGGCTGACAAAGGCATTTGCTGCAACGGCGACCGCCGCTGTGCCAATAGCAGCGTGGGTCGATCCGACCCCGACCACATAAACCAGCAGCGGGACGGCGAGTATCGAGCCGCCGCCGCCAACCAGCCCCAGGACTGCGCCGATGACAGCGCCCGATCCCAGCGCCTCGATTATTGCGGAGAGCGGCATCGCTGTCTCAACCCGCAAATCCGCGACGGTTCCAGGGCATGCGGCGGAGAAGCAATGCCATGCCGCACCACCCCGTTGCCCCTGCGAGCATCAAGCCCGCGCCCACGAATGCAGACAGGATCGCAAATACCGGCGAGGCCAGCAGGCCCAGAACCAGTCCTAGCAGGACCAGCCCGCCTGCGATCAACTGAACCTGGCGCATGATCTCAAGCGGTTGTTTGCGGTCCTTGATCGTGGGGAAACCGGCTGATCGCCATGCATCGATCCCTCCTGCAAGGATGTGACCAGGAGCGCCGCGTAAATTTTCCGCCAGGACGGCGTCATTTGCTGCGGTCCGCATTCCCGCGCGGCATTGGAATACGACGGGCTGGTTGCCAGGCGATAGTTCACCAATGCGCGCGAGCGGAAAATTCATCGCGCCGTGAATGCGCTCACGTGCGTGTTCATCTGGATCGCGGATGTCGACGAGTATCGCGCCATTGGCGATCATTCGCTGGGCCTCATGGGCAGACACAGATTGCATCTTCATAGCTTTCAGTCCTTGCAATAGAGTTCGTAAAGCGTCGCCAGAAGCGTTTCGACGCGGGGATCGGCAATGCTGTACCAAAGGGTCTGGCTTTCGCGCCGGAACGTGACCAATCCCTCATCCCGCATCCTGCCAAGATGTTGCGAAAGCGCGGATTGCGAGAGGCCGACCGCTTCTGCGAGATCGCTCACCGTCATCTCACCATGTTCAACAAGCTTGCACAGCACCATCAGGCGGCGAGGGTTGCCCATCGATTTCAGTGTTTCAGAAACGAGGCTCGCCTTCATTTCAAAAGCGGCAAGATCCATCGGCGGCTTGAACATGAAACACTCCATTAGTTATTGCTAATTTAGTATCTACTAATATAATGTCAAGCCTGAGATGGAGCTTGCCATGCATTCGAAACCCGCAATTGAAGCGTTCTTCGACGAACCCACCAATACTGTCAGTTATCTGGTAGGTGATCCGGACACCGGTGAAGCCGTAGTGATCGACCCCGTGCTGGACTTCGATCTGCCGAGTGGTGAAGTCGACGTTCGCTCCGCCGACCGCACATTGGCGCGCGCAGGCGAATTGGGCTGGCGGATCGTCATGATACTCGAAACGCACGCCCATGCCGATCACCTGTCTGCCGCACCCTATATCAAGGGAAAGACCGGCGCCGCTGTCGGCATCGGTGAACACATCCGCGACGTGCAGAAAATCTTCCGGCCGGTGTTCGGCTTTGATGACATGAAAACAGATGGGTCGGATTTTGATTTCCTGCTTGCGGATGGTCAGCAATTGTCAGTCGGCAACCTGAGGGTGGAGGTGCTGCATGTTCCAGGCCACACCCCTGCCGACGTCGCCTATGTCATTGGTGATGCGGTCTTTGTCGGCGACACCCTGTTCATGCCGGATTACGGCACCGCTCGTGCAGACTTCCCCGGAGGTGATGCCCGCTTGCTATATCGTTCGATCAGACGGGTGCTGAGCCTTCCGGCCGAAACCAGGTTGTTCATGTGCCATGATTACAAGGCGCCGGGCCGAGATGATTATCGCTGGGAAACCACTGTCGGCGAGCAGCTGAGATCAAGTGTCCATATCAATGAGACGGTCAGCGAAGACGCATTTGTAGAAATGCGGGAAGCGCGCGACGCGACCCTTGCCGTGCCAAGATTGCTCCTGCCCTCCATACAGGTGAACATCCGCGCGGGCCGGTTTCCCGAAGCAGAATCAAACGGCGTCCAGTACCTGCGCATTCCCGTGAAGATAAAGCCTGCCTGATTGGGAGGCGGCAAGGAGACCGGCGGCAACGCGACCGGTGGCCAGCGCCATGGCGCCCCGCCCTGGACGCTCAAGCCGGTATCGCCCGCGCGATCACACCGGTTTCCGGTTGGCGAGGCGCGCCCAAGGCCTTACCAAGCGCGCTTTGCCGGGCGCCGCATGGCGCGCCGATCTGCACGAGAGGAAGGACACGGAAAATGAGCGATATCCTGGGCTATAAGGGCAAGCGCGTTATCGTCAGCGGCTGCTTCTCCGGCATGGGCGAAGCCACGGCGAAGATCCTGCTCGACCTGGGCGCCGAAGTGCATGGCTTTGATTACAAGGACAGCACCCTCCCCCTCGCCTCGTTCAACAAGATCGATCTGCGCGATCCGGCTTCGATCGAGGCAGGCGTGGCTGCGGTTGGCGGCAAGATCGACGCACTGTTCAACTGCGCTGGCCTGCCGGGCGGCGGCGGCTTCCCGCCGATCGACACGATGAAGGTGAACTTCATCGGCACCCGTCACCTGACCGAAGCCGTGATCCCGCACATGGGCCAGGGCAGCGCCATCGTCTCCATCGCATCGACCGGCGGTCTGGGCTGGAGCCGCCGCATCCCCGTGCACATGCAGCTTCTGCAGACGCAGGGCTTCCAGGGCGCGCTCGACTGGTGCGAAGCCAACATGGACCAGGTTTCGGAAGGTTATGCCTTCTCGAAGGAAGCCGTGATCGTCTGGACCCAGTTCATGGGTGCACAGCTGATCAAGAAGGGCATCCGCATCAACTGCTCGCTGCCTTCACCGACTCAGACCCCGATGATGGCAACTTTCCACGCCACTTCGGGCAAGGAAGTGGTCGATGCTGCCGCCGAGCCGCTGGGCCGCTACACCACTGCAGCTGAGCAGGCCGGTCCTCTCGTCCTGCTGTGCAGCGATGCTGCCGCTGTCGTGAACGGCGTGGTTTTGCCGGTTGACGGTGGCTTCATGGGCGGCCTCACCACCGGCCAGGTCGACATCAGCAAGATGATGGGCTCTGGCGCCAAGCAAAGCGCCTGATTTCCAATGCAATGTGATTGGAGGCTTTGCCGTCACATCTAAATGTGATAGCGGGCCTCCATGACCACACCCATCATCGAAAAGGTCCGAGTCCTCGTTACCGAGGGCACCATGACCCGAGCAGGCCTCGCTCGCGCTGCAGGCCTCCACGCCAACACGCTGCGTGACTGCACCGAGGCAGACTGGAACCCCACTGCCGACACGCTGGGCAAGCTGGAACGCTTCCTCCTGACGAATGACGAGCGCCCCGTGCTCGTTCCCATCGAGGAAATCATCGACGAAGCCCGCAACGGGCGTATGTTCATCCTCGTCGACGATGAAGACCGCGAGAACGAGGGCGACCTTGTCATTCCCGCACAGATGGCGACGCCGGCTGCCGTCAACTTCATGGCGACACATGGCCGCGGCCTGATCTGCCTGACGTTGACTGGCGAACGCTGCGAGCAGCTCGGCCTTGAACTGATGAGCCGCAACAACGGCACCCGGCATGAAACCGCCTTCACCGTCTCGATCGAGGCGCTGGAAGGCGTCACCACCGGCATTTCCGCCGCCGACCGCGCCCGCACTATCTCTGTCGCAATCGACGGAACCAAGGGCCGGAACGATATCGTCACGCCCGGCCACGTTTTCCCGCTTCGCGCCCGTGATGGCGGCGTTCTGGTCCGTACCGGCCACACCGAAGCTGCGGTTGACATATCCCGCCTTGCCGGACTCAATCCCTCAGGCGTGATCTGCGAGATCATGCGTGAAGACGGCACCATGGCGCGGATGGACGACCTCATCACTTACGCGCGGATGCACGACCTGAAAATCGGTACCATCCGCGACCTTATTGCCTATCGCCGCAAGCATGACCGCATGGTCGAAAAGAAGGCCGAGATCACTTTCACGAGCCGTTGGGGCGGTGACTGGCGGGCGATCAGCTTCTTCAACAAAGCGACCGGCGACGAAACCATGGCGCTCGTAAAGGGCCGCCCTGATCCGGAAAAGCCAACACTCGTGCGCATGCACACGCTTTCGCTGTTCGCCGACATCTTTGGCGAAGAGAGCGAGAGGACAGACCTCCTCCGCCGCTCGATGGAAATCATTGCAGAAGAAGGCACGGGTGTGATCGTCGTCATCAACCGGCCAATGCAGAAGCTGATGACCCGCACCATTGAGATCAAGAACCAGGTCCGCGCGGGCGAGAGCGCTCCGCTGGAAGAACTGCGCGACTACGGCGTTGGCGCGCAGATCCTTGCGGAACTGGGGGTGCACGACATGATCCTGCTCACCAACACGCATCACTCGCTTGTCGCACTGGAAGGCTATGGCCTCTCCATCGTCGGCGAACGTCCAGTCCTCTGATTCACGGATAGACCATGGCAAAGTTCCTGATCGTCGAAGCCCGTTTCTACGACCACCTCAACGACATGCTGGTTGCCGGGGCCTCGGCCGCTATCAAGGCGGCAGGGCATCAGGTTGAGGTAATAACCGTTCCCGGCGCACTTGAGATTCCCGGCGCTATCTCACTCGCCGACGCTTCGGGCCAATACGACGGCTACGTCGCCATCGGCGTGGTTATCCGTGGTGAGACCTATCACTTCGAGATCGTCGCCGGCGAGAGCGCCCGCGGCATCATGGCCCTGACCATGGACGGGGTTGCCATCGGCAACGGCATCCTTACCGTCGAGGACGAGGCGCAGGCTATCGTCCGCGCCGACCCGAAACAAAAGGACAAGGGCGGCGAAGCGGCCAAGGCGGCGCTGGCGCTGCTGGCGCTCAAGGAGAGATTTGATGGCTGAATCACATGCGTCCGTTGGTGGCATTCCGCTGGTGTTTGGCGGCAATGTCTTCGGATGGACGCTGGACCGGGACCGCAGCTTTGCGGTGCTCGACGCGTTCTACGAAGCCGGCGGACGGATGATCGATTCGGCAGACGGTTACTCCTCGTGGATTCCCGGCAACAAGGGCGGTGAATCCGAAAGCACCATTGGCGAATGGATGGAGGATCGCGGTGTCCGCAAGGAAATGCTGATCGCCACCAAGACCGGAATGGGCGGCAATCCGGGGGCATTGGCCCCTGACAAGGTCAATACTGCGCTGGATGCTTCGCTTGAACGCCTGCGGACGGATTACGTCGATCTGTACTATGCTCATCGCGATGATCTGACGACGCCGCTGGACGAGGTGGTGTCAGTTTATGATGCAGCTCTGAAGTCCGGTAAGGCCCGGGAACTGGGCGCATCCAACTACACAACCGAACGGTTGCACGATGTTTTCGCCACGGCGGACCGCCTTGGTCTGCAGGCCTTTTCGGTTCTCCAGCCCAAGTACAACCTTGTCTGGCGCGATGAATATGAAGGCGCATTGCAGGATCTCTGCGTGGCGCGCGGCGTCGCCGTCATGCCCTATTACGGGCTCGCATCCGGCTTTTTGACTGGCAAGTTCCGCAAGGCGGCAGACTGGGAAGACTCATCACGCGCCTTTGCCCTCAACGAATTCGCTGAACACGGCGGATGGGCGATGCTGGAGGCGATGGACGAGGTGAAGCGCGAAACCGGCGCTTCTCATGCCCAGATCGCGCTTGCCTGGCTCGGCGCCCAACCGGGTGTCGCCGCGCCAATTGCGAGTGCGACCAGCCCCGCCCAGCTAGCCGAGCTTACCGCAGCTTCCTCGCTGCGGCTTGAGCCGGACCAACTGGCCCGGCTCTCCGCCGCTCTTTCCTGACCCTTACCAGATCCGGACCCGCTGTTCGGGCGGCAGGTAAAGCTTGTCGCCCGGCTTGACGTCGAATGCGTTGTACCAGGCATCGAGGTTGCGCACCGTCAGGGCACGATAGTTGCCCGGCGCATGGCCGTCAGTAGCAATGCGGCCTCGCAGCGCCTCTTCGCGCATCTTGGTTGCCCAAGCCTGCGCATAGGCGATGAAGAATCGCTGGTCGCCAGTGAAGCCGTCGATCACCGCCGCTTCCTTGCCATTCAGCGAGGCCCGGTAGGCGTCATAAGACGCAGACAGGCCGGCGACGTCCGCAATGTTTTCGCCCAGCGTCAGCTTGCCATTCACATGCAGGCCCGGGAACGGCTCGTATGTGTCGTACTGGTCAGCCAGGGCCTTCCCGGCCTTTTCAAACTGGGCAAGGTCGGCCGGTGTCCACCAATTGCGCATCTTGCCGGTGGAATCGAAGGCCGCGCCGTTGTTATCGAAGCTGTGGCTGATCTCGTGCCCGATCACGCCGCCAATCGCGCCGTAGTTGTAGGCTGGATCGGCACTGGCATCGAAGAACGGACGCTGCAGGATTGCCGCCGGGAAGTTCAGCGCGTTCTGCACCGGCAGGTTCACCGCGTTGACCAGCTGCGCGTTCATCCACCATTCGCGGCGGTCCAAGGGCTTGCCTGACTTGGCGATCTGCTGGGCATAGCGCAGCTTCGACGCTGCCTGTCTGTTGGCATACGCATTAGCGGGATCGACCTTCATATCCGCATAGCCAAGCCACTTGTCCGGATAGCCGACTCCTACTTCGATGGTCTTGACCTTCTTGATCGCTTCCTCACGCGTGGAGGGAGCCATCCATGAAATGCCTTCAACACGGCGGGCAAAGGCGTTCTTGATGCCATCGACCATCCCCTGCACTTCCGCCCTGTTCGATGCAGGGAAGTACTTGTCGACATAGAGCTTGCCGACAGCATCGCCCATGGTGCCGTTGAGCGCAGCAATCGCACGCTTGTCACGCGGACGCTGCTGCTGCGCTCCGGTCAGCGCCTTTCCATAAAAACCAAAGCGCAGGTCGTCGAACTTGGTCGGCAGTGCATCGGCGTTGCTGCTGATCTGGTGGAAAGCGAGCCAGTCCTTCCAGGCCTGAAGCGGTTCAGACTTCACGAGGCCTGACAGGTTGCTGATAGCCTTGGCGTGATAGGCGGCGAACGTCTGCTGCTGAGGCAGGCTGGCACCAGCGAAGAACGCCTCCCAGTCAACGCCCGGGGCCTTGCTTGCAAAGTCAGCGCGCGACCATTCTGCAGCGGAGTTGCGGAAATCTTCACTCTCGGCTCGGCTGACGTGTGCCTTGGCGATCTTCATCTCAAGATCGAAGATGCGCTGCGCCGTCGCGGCGGGATCAGGCATCCCAGCCTCACGCACGACGTCCTCGATGTACTTGCGGTACTGGGTCCGCAGGCCAACCATCTTCGGATCGGAGGATAGGTAGTACTCACGCTCAGGCATGCCGAGGCCGCCTTGCAGCAGGTAAGGCATCACCTCACCTCCAGCGAGCGCCTGCGTCACGAAAGCGCCGAAGAGGTTCTCGGTGAAGAAGTCGGTCGCGTTCAGCGGGTCAACGTCAGCACGAAGCTGCTCGCCCAGCACACGCGAGAGGCTTTTCACGTCCGTGACTTCGGCAAAGCGATCCAGGTCGGCCTTGACCGGCGCGAGGCCCGCCTTGTCGATCGCGGCAGTGTCCATATACGACTGATAGAAAGCTTTAATCCGGCCCTCGTCGCTGTCAGCAGCAGGATTGCCGGCAGCGATCCCCTTCACCAGCTCTTCAAGGTGCTTCTCGGCTTGCTGATCGGCAATGTAGAAGCCACCGACGTTTGAACGGTCAGCCGGGATCTCAGTCGCCTTCATCCAGCCACCGTTGGCAAATGCGTAGAAATCGTCGCCGGGCTTGACCGACTTGTCCATCGTCGCGGTGTCGACGCCCCAGGTCCCGTATTTGGGCTTGGCGGTCTGGGCGTAGGCGGCGGTCGACGCGCCCAGCATGAGGACGAGAGCGAAATGCTTGAGAAACATGGGGAACCTCCGGTGAACTAACAGGCTAGCACACCGGCCGGAGCGCGGGCAATCGCGACGGCGGCGCATTGGGACGAACTGGTGCGGCCCAAATGCACGTTCATGCCATTGTGGACGATTTGGCC
>JBEVKC010000093.1:0-9958 GCA_040509895.1 Novosphingobium sp.
GTCTGCCGGAAGATACGACACACTCTGGCGCAACCGGGCGGCCAGACCCGGATCGGCACGGGGGAGAAGGTTGTCGGCGGGACCATAGCGATCGGCATCGCCATTCAACACCGCATCATTGCCGGATTCCTGGCCGCACGAAGCGATGGCCGGACGGCTGTCCTGCCTGCGCCAATAAATATACGCGCAGCCGCCTGAAGAGCAGTCGGCGCGGATGTGGAGGAGGGAAGCTATGAAGGGGAACACACAAGTCGGCAGGCTTGGGCGCGTTGCAGCGCTTCTTTGCACGGCATCGCTGGCAACGGGAGGCTGGATCGCACCCGCGCTCGCGCAGGAAACCCAGCCCGAAGCCCAAGCCAGCCCAGAGCGGCCTACTGTCGCCAACGAAATCATCGTGCTTGCCCGCAAGCGGCAGGAATCGATCCTGAAAGTCCCCGTCGTCGTCACGGCCGTTTCGGATGAGCAACTGCAAACCGCTGGCGTGACCGATATCACTGACCTGCCGAAACTGGTCCCCGGCCTTGTCATCGCAGGCAACCTGCTGTCGATCGGGCCGCAAGTAACCATTCGCGGCGTCGGCACATCGTCGTTCGATCCGGGTGTCGACCAGTCGATCTCGCTCAATATCGACGGCCTCTCACTCGGTCAGGGCCTGGCATTCGGCAGCGCCATGTTCGACGTTGCACAGGTTGAGGTGCTGAAAGGCCCGCAGGCGCTGTTCTATGGCAAGAGCAGCCCCGGCGGCGTGATCGCCCTGCGCACCGCTGATCCGGGTGATGAGGTCGAATTCATCGCTCGCGGCGGCTACGAATTCGAAGCGAAGGAATGGCGCGGCGAATTCATAGCTTCGGGACCGGTTACCGATACGCTGGGATTCCGGCTGTCCACCATGCTTTCCGATGGCGAGGGGTACTTCAAGAACCGGGCCGTGGCGGCGCCCGGCACCGGCGCACAGACCCCGGGACAGCTGCGCAATCCGCAACCGCACAACTTTGTCATCCGCGGCACGGCGGTCTGGGAGCCTCTCGACAACCTCACCGCGCGCCTGAAGGTCAACCACGCCTATGACCGCGCGACCAATGCCGATCTGAAGCAGTTGGCGAATTGCCCGGACGGCGCAGGCCAGGCCTTCGTTCCGCTTCCAGGCTTTGCCCCGGTGCCGTTCATCGGCGGTGACGACTGCAAGTACGACCGCACGGCCAACACCGTGTTCATGGACCCGACATTCTTCCCGGGCATCAAGAACGATGGCGTTCCCTACCTGAAGAACGAACAGAACTTCGGCACTCTGGAACTGAACTATGCGATTGGGGAACGCCTGAACCTCAATTCGACCACCGCCTATTACGATCTCAACTCGAGCAGCCTCGTGAATCCCACGCTAACCACAGCGGCGGGTCCGACCTTCTCGGTTGCCAATGATTTCGGGCGGCGGGAATTCACGCAGGAACTCCGTCTCGACAGCGACTTCGAGGGACCGTTCAACTTCATGCTGGGCGCCTTCTACGAGGACGGCCAGATCCGCGACCGGGTGACGTTCACGCGCAACCGCGCCTATTTCTGGACCAGCCCGGCGTTCTATCAAATCGCGATCGGCTTCCCGTTGGACATCCTCAACGATGACCGCCAGACCACGGTGGATATCAAGACCTACTCGCTGTTCGGGCAGGCCCGCTACAAGATCATGGAGGAACTGGAACTCGCCGCCGGCGTGCGCTGGACGGACGAGACCCGTGAACAGACGGTCTTTGACTATCAGAACAACGTGAACCTGACGCCGTTGCTGCCGGTCACGAAGATCGGCGATGACAACTTCTCGCCGGAAGTCACGCTGACCTACACGCCCACCGATGACCTGACGGTCTTCGGCTCGTGGAAAAAGGGCTACAAGTCAGGTTCGTTCAAGATGGCCGTTCCGCCCGTCGCGGGCGAGGACAACTCGTTTGATGACGAACGCGTCCAGGGTTGGGAGGCCGGGATAAAATCCCGCCTACTGGACCGCAGCCTGCTGTTTAACGTTGCCATCTATGACTACACCTACAAAGGCCTGCAAGTGGGCGGCATTGCCAACTCTGAAGGCGGCGTTCCGGTCATCACCACGGTCAACGCCGGCAAGGCCAGGACCTATGGCATAGACCTTGACGCGTCCTACTCACCGCCTTCGGTCGATGGGTTGAACATCAACGCGTCGCTTCACTGGAACAAGGCCGAGTACAAGAACCTGGACAACATTCCTTGCTATGCGAACCAGACCTTCGCTCAGGGTTGCAACACGTTCTTTGCCCCGCCAAGTGGTACGCAGCTTCAGCTGCCGCCCGGTGTCGGGGTGACGGTGAACGGCGTCTACGGCTTCTACAACGCACAGGATATTTCGGGTAAGCGGATGATCCGCGCGCCTGAATGGGCGGCCAATTTCGGCTTCGATTACGAAATGCCGGTTGGCAAGGGCATGCGCCTGCAGTTTGCCAACAACAACCAGTATTCGTCTTCCTATCCGTCGTACCTGGCGAACGGTCGCCCCAACAGGGACAACATCCAGAACGACTTCTTCAAGATCGACGCGACGCTGGCGCTAAAGGGTGAGAACGACGCGTGGGAGGTTGCGCTGATCGGCAATAACCTCACCGACAAGCTGGTCCACTCGAACTGCTCGGCCTCGAACTCGGCGGGCGGCATCTTCCTGCCGTTCAACGGCGCTTACACCGGCGGTTCGGTGCAGGGTCCGATGGGATGGGCCGAAGCGCTTTGCTTCCCGGACGGCGGCGGCCGCTCTGTCTGGCTCCGCCTGACGGTACGTCCGAACAGTTTCTGATATAGTCTGCCGGGAGTGGCCAACGCCGCTCCCGGCATTTTCTTTGAAGGACCAGAAACGATGGCAACATCGGCGGACTATCGGCTTGGCGAATACGCCTTTCCGCGCGGCTGGTTCGCCGTAGCCAACGCCAGCGAGGCGGGACGCAGCCCCCGCACGATCCATTACTTCGGACAGGACACGGTGCTCTACCGCGGAGAAAGCGGCCGTGTTGTCCTGCTCGACGCCTATTGCCCGCACATGGGCACGCACCTTGGCAGCGGTGAAAACTCTGCCACCACGACCTCCGACCATTTCATGGAAGGCGACAACATCCGCTGCCCCTTCCACGCATGGCGCTTTGGCGCGGACGGCGTGTGCAACCACATCCCCTATCACGACGGCCCGATCCCGCCGCAGGCCCGGGTCAAGAGCTGGCCGGTGGAGGAACGCTATGGCGTGATATTCGCCTGGCACGATCCGGAAGGGCAGCAACCCGACTATCCGGTGCCGGACTTCCCCGAATGGGACACGGAAGGCGCGGTCCGCTGGGATGGACTGGAATACCTCTGCGACCTCAATCACCCCATCGAAATCCTCGACAACATGTCTGACGTCGCGCACCTCGATCACCTGCACGGCAGCAATGTGCTGTCTTATGAGAACGAGGTCGAAGGTCACATCCTCCACCAGCGGCAATGCTCTGCCACCGAAGGGGTGGCTGACCTTATGGGCACATCGCTGACCACTCTGGCTGGTTATGTTGGCCCCGGCATCGCCTTTGGCCGCTTTGTCGAGTTGCAAGCGTTGCAGCTGATCTGCGTCACCCCGATCGAGGACGGTACCTGCCGCCTGTGGCAGACCGCGCTGGTCAAGGCGCCGCCGGGAATGGAACCCGCCAAAGCGCAGCAATTCCGCGATGCCCTTAGCCACCAGTTCGGCGAAGGCCTGATGCGCGATGCGGAGGTCTGGCGGATGAAGAGGCCGGCTCTCCACGTCATGCAGCTTCCCGCTGATGGACCGTTTCGCCAGTCACGGGTCTGGTACAGTCAATTCTACAACCCGCGCAGCAAGACCGCAGAGATTGTCAGCCGCGTATCCGGCAAGCACTATGCGAAGGGCATGCCGCCCTTCGAAATGGCGACGGCCTGACCGGGAGATAACAACGTGGAGTATCGTGACCTCGGCCGCAGCGGCCTGAAGGTGAGCGCCTTCGGCCTTGGCGTCATGACCTTCGGCGGCCAGACGCCAGAGGACGACGCCCTGCGCCAGATGGACATGGCCTTCGATGCAGGCGTCACCCTGTTCGACACGGCAGAGAACTATCCCACCCCGACCGGCCCGGAAACGCAGGGCCGCTCGGAAGAAGTGCTGGGCTGCTGGATCAAGGCGCGCGGGGTACGTGACAAGATTGTGATTGCAACCAAAGTGGCCGGACCGGGGAATGCCGCGGGCGATATGCGCCACATCCGGGGCGAGAACCGCCACCTCGACCCCTCCAACATCGCACAGGCCGTTGACGACAGCCTGCGCCGGTTGGGCACCGACTATATCGACCTCTATCAGGTGCACTGGCCAGAGCGTGCTATCTCCACGCATGGCCGGGCGCGGTTCTCGCTGCTGCAACCGGATCCCGCCGAAGTACCCATAGCAAAAACGCTCGCCGCTTTGGCCGAGCAGGTCCAGGCCGGAAAGATTCGCGCAATCGGCGTCTGTAATGAATCGCCGTGGGGGGTGATGCGTTATGTCGCGCTGGCGAAAGATGAAGGCCTGCCGCGCATCGCATCGATCCAGAACGGGTACAGCTTGCTCGACCGGTCGTTCGAACTTGGCCTTGCAGAAGTCTGCCAGCGCGAAGATCTTGGCCTGATCGCCTACTCTCCCCTCGCCTCGGGCACGCTGACCGGAAAATACATGGCCAATGCCGCCGCCATCGAGGGGAGCCGATCGAGCCAGTCCTCCGCCTTTGTGTCGCGGATGCTCTCCCCCGGCAGGCAGCAGGCCATTGCCGCCTATGCCGACCTTGCGCGCGAAAACGGTTTGGAGCCTGCCCATCTGGCGCTCGCCTTTGCAGCCGCCCAGCCTTTCATGGCCTCGGTCCTGATGGCCGCCAGCACGGCGGAGCAGCTTGCAGGCAACCTTGGCGCCATCGGCACGACGATTTCGTCCGGGGTCATCAAGGCGGTGAACGCCATCCATGATAGCCATCCCAATCCAAGATAGAACAATGGTGAGAAGATGAATTTCGGCCTGAACGACGACCAGCAAATGCTGCGCGACACCTTTGCGCGGTTCCTCGACAGCGAAAGCAGCATGGCACGCGTGCGCGCCGCCAACGATGCGGGTGGATTTGACCCCGCGCTGTGGCAGGGGCTGGCGGACCTGGGCACGTTTTCGATGCGCGTGCCGGAGGATGCAGGCGGCCTTGGCATGGGTACGCTCGACGCCGCGCTGGTGATGGAAGAGGTTGGCCGCACACTTGCTTCCGGGCCCATTGCAGAGGCGCTGGTTGCCGCCCGCGTGCTCGGCCAGCTTGGCGCGGATGATGCTTTGCTTGGTACGGTATTGGCCGGAACCAAGGTGGCGACACTCGCCTTCCACGACGTCGCAGTGCAGCCGGTGCAGTGGCTGTCCGGAGGCGCTCATGCCGATCTGGTCGTCGCTCGCAAGGGTAATGATGTGGTCGTCATCCAGCTTGCCAAAGCAGACCGCAAGGCAGAGGAAAACCTCGCATCCAACGGCATCGGTGAAGTCGATCTGGGCAAGGCTCCGGCTACCGTTCTTGCGTCCGGCCAGCAGGCGCTGGACACATTTGCCGCCGGGTTGGAGGAATGGAAGCTGCTCACTGCTGCGGCGCTGAACGGCTTGGCCCACGAAGCCGTGCGCCTCGCCTCAGCCTATGCCTGTGAGCGCATTGCCTTCGGCGTGCCCATCGGCACCTATCAGGGCATTTCGCACCCTCTCGCCAACTTCATCGTCGATGTGGAGGGCGGCAAGGTCTTCACCTGGAAGGCGATCCACCACATTTCCACGGGTGAAAAAGATGCCGCCGCCAACATCCCGCTCGCCCTGTGGTGGAACGCCCAGATCGCCACGCGCGTTGGCATCCAGGGCCTTCGCACTTTCGGCGGCTATGGCCTGACGACCGAGTACGACATCCACCTGTACAACTTGCGCGCCAAGGCGATTCCGTTGATCCTCGGTGATCCGGCCCGGCTGCTTGAGCAGGCCGGACGGCGGCTCTATGCGGGAGAGGCCCCGGCCCTGCCCGACGTCGGCGCCGTGTCGATCGACTTCGACCTTGGCGACGAAGCCAAGGAACTGGCCCGTGAGGTCGACGAGTTCTTCAAGACGACGCTCACCCCCGAGCTGAAGGCCCATGCCCACTATTCATGGGACGGCCACCATCCCGACGTGCACCGCAAACTGGCAGAGGCAGGGCTGCTCTTCCCCGAACTGCCGAAGGAAAAGGGCGGCCGCTCCGCCAGCCCCTATGCCAGCGCTGCCGCAGCGGAAGTGTGGGAGGATCACCACTGGTCCGGCCACGCCAAGGGCACGACCATGATGGTCGCGGCGATCCTCGACCGCTTCGGATCGGACGAGGTGAAGCGCGATGTGCTGCAACCCATCCTTGAAGGCAGGGCGATCTGCAGCCTCGGCTATTCTGAGCCCGGTTCCGGGTCCGACGTCTTCGCCGCCCAGACCAAAGCCACGCCCGAAGGCAATGGCTGGCGGATCGACGGCACGAAGATGTTCACCAGCGGCGCAAACATCTCCGACTATGTCCTGATGCTCTGCCGCACCAACCCTGACGTGGCCAAGCACAAGGGGCTGACCATGTTCATCCTGCCGATGAAGGCAGAGGGGATAGAGGTCCAGCCGGTCTATACGTTCCAGGATGAGCGTACCAACATCACCTTCTACGACGGCGTGAAAGTGCCTGACACATGGCGGCTCGGCGACGTCGATGCGGGCGTGCGCACGATGAGTGCGGCGCTGGAACTGGAGCACCGCGGCGGCGGCTTCAGCAAGGCCCATGCCGCCATGATCCGCGCCGCCGAAGAACTGGCGCGTGAGATCAGTTTCGAGGGCAAGCCGTTGATCGAGGATCGCGCGGCACAGGCCCGCCTCGCAAAGGCACACGCCCATGTCGCAATCTCGGAAATGCTCAGCCTTCGGGCGCTGTGGGGCGCGCAGGAGAAGCAGAACCTCCCCGCTGCCGGGCCGATGGCAAAGCTGTTCTCGTCCGAAAAATTCCTTGAGGATGGCAGCGACCTGCTGGACCTGACCGCGCCTTTGTCGCTGTCAAAGCGCAGCGGCGCGGCGGACTACGTCAACCAGTCGTATCGCCACGCCCACGGCACGACGATCTACGCCGGAACCAGCGAAGTGCACCGCAGCATGATCGCCGAACGCGCGCTCGGCCTGCCGCGCAGCCGCAACTGAAGAAGGATCGGGGGCACACCATGTCGGTAGAACACTTCCATCCGGAGCTGCGCCGTGCAGCGCGCTTCATCCCGCGCTTCTCGTTCACGCCCAGGCTGGCGCGGATAGCAAACTGGCTTCATGGAAAGCGGAGCGTCGGACAGCCGCCGCAGGTCGATGGGGTTGAAATCAGCGACGTGATGATCCCGGTGGACGCCAGCGGCACGTCGAGGCGAGTGCGCCTGTATCGCCCGATTGCTCCTGGCCCGCATCCGGCGATGCTCTGGATACACGGCGGCGGCTTCATCATCGGCACACCCGAACAGGACGAGGCGCAAAGCATCGAACTGTGCAAGCAGTTGGGCATGGTTGTCGCGGCGATCAGCTATCGGCTCGCGCCCCAACACAGCTACCCCGTGCCCATGGAAGATTGCTACGCCGCGCTGGACTGGCTTCATGCCAATAGTGATGCCCTGCAGGTGGACCGCGACCGGATTATCGTCGGCGGCGCCAGCGCCGGTGCGGGCCTGGCCGCAGGACTCGTGCTGCTGGCGCACGACCGGGCCAAGATTCCCGTGGCATACCAGCTGCTGATCTATCCGATGCTTGATGATCGTACGGCGCTGCGGACCGATGTCGACGACAAGCGGCTGCGACTGTGGACCAACAAGAGCAACCGCTTTGGCTGGAGCGCCTATCTGGGACAGGAGCCGGGCGGGGAAAACGTGCCCGAATATGCCGCTCCCGCCCGGCGGCAGGACTTGGGCGGACTGCCTCCGGCGTGGATCGGCGTAGGAACCTCCGACCTGTTTCATGATGAGGACGTGGCCTATGCACGGCGGCTTCAGCAGGCTGGCGTACCCTGCACTCTCAAGATTGTAGAGGGCGCTTTTCATGGCTTTGAGATTGCCGGTCTGGACACGCCGGTAGTGAAGGATTTTCGGCGCGATTACTTCGACGCGCTAGCCCGCGCCATCGAGCCGACCCTTGAACGGGCGCAATGAAAGCGCAATGCCAATGCGGCGGCTTGCGCGCCGACATCGCGGGTGGCGCGCAGCCGCTCACGATCGCGTTCCATTGCGCACAATGCCAGCGACGCAGCGGTTCACCCTTTGGCGTGCTTGCCTACTTCCTGAAGGAGCTTGTCCAGATCGAAGGTGAGGCGCGGGAATTTACGCGGGGCTCTTTCGTGGGCACCAGCGTGACCAACGGCTTCTGCCCGGAATGCGGCAGTACGGTTTACGTCCTGCTTGAAAAGAATCCCATGATGACGGGCATTCCCGTCGGAGCCTTTGCGGACAGCGAATTTCCCACGCCGGCCATCGCCGTGTGGGAACAGGAAAAGCATCATTGGGTGGAACTGCCGGACGGCATCCATCGCTTTGTCCGGGGTACAGACGGCAAGTGAGGGAAGCGGCGCCTTGCCGTTCCCCACCAGATCGCGATCAGCTTACGTCAGTCGGCTGCCACTCCACCTGCAACTCCTCGCGGAAGGCGAAGCGGACGAGGTGGCGGACGATCACGTCCTTTAGCTGGTCCATGTCCGCCTCGGCCGGAGCGGTGGCGGTGATGGTCAGCGCGTCGTCATCAGCCGCCAGCGCGCATTCGCCGATCGAGAAGCTGATGCTGCCCGCATGTTCATCGAACGTCACCGGAAGCTTGTGGGCGAAATGCTTGCAGAGCTGCTGGAGATAACGGCTCGCCTTTTCGGTCGGCACCCGGGCCGTGGCTACCGCGCTCATCAGCTGCGCTCCACGGCTTGTGCGGCAGCGTCGAGCGCGGCGGCGATGACCGCTGCGGCCTCATCGTCCACCGGCCGATCACGCATCCGCAGGCGCATGGCGAGCTTCAGGTTCTCCATCGCGCGGATGACCTGTGGTGAAAGGCCATGGCGACCATTCCCTTCCCCGCCAGCACGGGCCAGCAACGCATCGGCTGCCGCCCGGTGTTCGGCAAGGTGAGCTTCGCCTTCCGGGGTGATCGCATAGCTCTTGCGATTGCCGCCTTCGGCCTGCGCCTCGATCATGCCCATGTCGTCAAGCCATGACAGCGTCGGGTAAATTACGCCCGGGCTGGGCACGTAGGAACCGCCAAAGCGCTCTTCGATGGCCTTGATAAGCTCATAGCCATGGCGCGGCTGTTCTGCGATCAGCGCAAGGACAAGCAAACGGATTTCGCCATAGTCGAACATGCGATGCCGCCCGCCGTGCCTTCGTCCATGGCCGCCAGGACCGAAGCCGCGCTCACCGAAGCCGCCCGGGCCAAAACCGCGACCGCCCTCGCGGCCTTCAGGCCTGCCGCCACGTCCGTGCCCCATGCCACCGCGACCGCCGTGGATTTCATCTGAATTTGTGAATGGACGGCCCATGCCGGCCCAATGTCGTGTGTTTTTCATGTATCGCGATATAATTCCCGATATATCGTAATTCAAGATATATCGGGATATATTTTCTGACAGTATCGACACTTTCTGAATTCAGGCCGGAATCTGATTGAAAGGTACGCCCTTATCCGGACGGTAATCCTGCGGAAGGCCCAGCACTTTCTCTGCGATGGTGTTCAGCAGCATCTCATCCGCCCCGCCGGCAATGCGCCCGGTTGGCGCGGCCAGCCAGCTTGCCGCCCAGTCTTCCTTGCTGCTGGCGTGGGGATCCCAGTCGAGACCAAGGCCCGCCATCAGGTCGATGGCAAGTTCCGACAGCTTCTGCCGGCTGCGAACCGACACCAGCTTGTTCAGCGAGC
>JBEVKC010000094.1:0-10434 GCA_040509895.1 Novosphingobium sp.
GGCCCGCGTCATGTTGAAGCTGCCGGTCAAGTGCGTGGCGATCAGGGCGTTCCAGTCGTCGTCGGTCAGGTCGGGCAGCAGTGCATTGCGCATGATCCCGGCATTGTTGATGAGAATGTCGATCTTGCCGAAGGTTTCCCGCGCCGTGGCGACGATCTGCGCGGCGCTTTCGCTATCCGCCACGCTGGCATGGCTGGCGACGGCCTTTCCGCCCGCCGCGCGTATTTCCTCAACCACAGCTTCCGCCATCGACGCCGAGCCGCCGCGGCCCGCAACATCGCCGCCAAGGTCGTTCACCACGACAGCGCAGCCCCGCCGGGCCAGTTCGAGCGCATGAGTGCGGCCAATCCCGCCGCCCGCTCCGGTGACGATGGCCACCCGTCCGTCGAACATTATGGCCATCGCTATCTCCCGGTTCGGCCTTGGTCAGCCGCGCAGTTCCTCCAGCGTGAAGCCGTTCTGCGGCGCGCATTGCTGAACTTCTATCACGTTGCCCTCTGGATCGTAGCCATAGAGCGTCTTGACGTGGCCGACGTCGACGAAGTCGCGATCGTTGAAGGTCATTCCGCACTTCTTCAGGTGCTCGATATCGTTTTCAATGTCGGTCACGTCGATGCAGAAGTGGGTGTAGCCACGGTCATGCGGGCGCAGCGGCTTGTCGGATTCTGGCGGCGGCGCGCTGTATTCGAACAATTCCAGATAGCAGGTGCCGGCCCGCAGCATGGTGCCCTTGGATGCAGAGCCCTTCACATCGACGATGTGGTCCATCATCGGCTCATTCGCCCATTCGAACCCGTCGCCGACAAGCTCAAATCCCAGCGCATCACAGTAGAAGCGCTTCTGTCGTTCAATGTCGCGGCAGTTCATGCCGATGTGGTGGATGCCACGGATCATCTGGTCTTCTCCCGATCAGTTTTGCCGTGACTATTCCCGAAGCATGTCGCCGGGGCAATGGGTCTGCCTTGCCCCGGCGGGAAAGAGGCTCAGTCCGGATCGACCCACTTGGTCGTGGTAGCGCGCGGCGAGAGAGACTTGGTGCCGGTCCAGCCGCCGTCGACGACGATCGACTGGGCATTCACCATCTCGCTGACGGGCGAACAGAGGAAGGCAATAACCGCCGCAATGTCTTCCGGGTTGGCAAGACGCGGATAAGGCGTGGTCTCGACATTGTTGCGCTTGAAAGTTTCGTCGTCGAAACGGTGGGCAACCATTTCGGTCATGGTCACGCCCGGCGCGACGCAGTTCGAACGAATGCCGCGCGGGCCATATTCCACCGCCATATGCTCAGTCAGCGACTTGAGACCGCCCTTCGCCGCCGAATAGGCGCCGCCGCGACGGCCGCCGATGTGCGCGAAAGTGGAGGTCACATTCACCACCGACGACCCCGGCTGCATGTGCGGGATCACTTCACGGCACAGGCGGAACGGCGCGCGCAGCATGATGTCGAGGAAGTAGTCGAGCGTCTCGTCGTCGGTCTCGTCCAGCGGCTTCGGGCTGCCGACGCCGGCATTGTTGACGAGATAGTCGATGCGGCCAAAACGCTCGATCGCAAGATCAACGATCTGCTTTGGCGCATCCTTGGCGGTAACGTCGACAGAGATGGTGGCGACCTTGGAAGGATCGCCGATCTCTTTCTCCAGCGTGGCCAGCTTGCCCGTGTCGCGGCCAACGCCCACCACGGCATTGCCCGCCTCATGCAGCAGCTTCGCCGTGGCAAGGCCGATGCCGCTGCCCGCGCCGGTGATGATCGCTACATTCATGTCAGTCTCGTCCTTGTTACGGTGAATCAGTTGGCGCCGTAATAGGCCGCTTCACTTTATCTGCAACGAGTCCGGCTTCGGAGTGGAACCCTTGCCCTCCCCGCGCAATTCTGCGGCGCGGGAACGCAGGTAGTGGCGAATGTCCTCGACCTTGGCGTCGTTGAACTCCTTGAAATTGGGCATGCCGCGTTCCTCCAGCGCGCCGTGGCGTACCACCTGATCGAAGGTTTCCTTGTCGAGGACCACGGCAGAGCGGCGAAGGTCCGGACCATTGCCGATCCCCACCGCCATGTCGCCGTGGCAGGTCAGGCAGTGCGTTTCGTAGGCGATAAAGCCCGTCTGCACGGTGGCGGGCTGCGGCTTGAAGCCGGGGTCTTCCGGCGGAGCGGGCGGTTCGCGGCGGGGCGGCAGGGTGCCCTTTCCATCGATAGCGAAAGTCAGCACCCGCCGCGCCTGCGTAAGCGGATCGATGCCGTACTTCTCAATGTCGGGGCCGAACAGCGATCCGGCATTCATCGAATAGCCCATCCCCATGCCGGTCAGCACGGTGACATACTGCTTGCCGCCCGCGCGATAGGAGATCGGCGGTGCGATCATCGGCGCCTTGGCGTCGAAGGACCAGACCACCTTGCCGCTTGCAGCCTCATAGGCCTTGAAACTACCGTCGATAGTGCCCTGAAACACGAGCCCGCCCGCAGTCGAAAGAACGCCGCCGTTCAAATAGGTCGGATGCGGCACCTTCCACACCACTTTCTTCTCGGTAGGCGACCATGCGATCAGGCTTCCCGTGGGCCGCGGCATTCCCGCGAGTGGGCCACCGGCAAAGGCCACGCCGCCGTCGGTCGTGCGGTCTGCCGGCGGCTTGAACTCATAGTCGATGTCGCCATAGCGCGCCTCCCAATGGCCGACAGGGATGAATACCAGCCCGTTCTTGGGGCTGAACGACATCGGCAGCCAATTGTGCGCGGCAAGGGCGGTCGGCGTGATGACGGACGGTTTGCCAGTCTTGTCATAGCGCGCGTTCGGATTTTCGACGGGCCGGCCAGTCTTCAGGTCTATAGAGCTTGCCCATGTCGTCGGCACGAAAGGCGTGGCTGAAATCAGCTTTCCGGTGATGCGGTCGATCACATAGAAGAAGCCGTTCTTCGGCGCCTGCATCAGCACCTTGCGCTGCTTGCCATCGATCTCAAGGTCGGCAAGTTCGATGTCCATCGTCGCGTCGAAATCCCAGGTGTCGCCGGGGACTGTCTGGTAGTGCCAGCGGTATTCGCCGGTGTCTCCGTCCAGCGCGACGATTGATCCGATGAACAGGTTGTCGCCCTTGCCCTGGCTGCGGACACGATGGTTCCACGGGTAGGGACTGCCGACGCCGATGAAGACAAGGTTGGCATCCGGGTCATAGGCCATGGAGTTCCAGACCATGCCGCCGCCGCCATACTTCCACCATTCACCCGACCACGTCTTCGCGGCCATTTCCATTGCCTTGTTCTCAAAGCCTTTCGCCGGATCGCCCGGTACTGTGTAGAAGCGCCACGAAAGCTTGCCGGTCTTGGCATCATAGGCAGACACATAACCACGCATCGCGCCGGACGTGCTGCCAAAGCCGATGAGTATCTTGCCGCCGAGAGCGCGCGGGGCGCCGCTGATATAGGCGGGATCGTCCGCGCCATAGGTTTGCGCGGTCCAGACGTGCTTGCCGTCCTTGGCATTCACAGCAATGAGCCGCCCGTCGCGGGTGCCGACATAGACCATGCCATCCCACCACGCTACGCCGCGCACGCCCCAGCCGATGCGCTGGTTGAGGCCGCCGACCTTGCCGACCTGCGGGTCATAGCTCCACAGCTCCTTGCCCGTCGCCGCATCGACAGCATGGACGGTGCTGAGGCCCGAGGCGAAATAGAGAACGCCATCGACGGCGATGGGCTGCGTGACCGAATTCTCGGCCGGCAGGTCCATCGACCATGCAAGGCCGAGCGAACCGACGTTACCGGTATTTACGTCGGCCAAGGGGCTGAAATGCTGCTGCCCAAAGGTGCGCCCATAGCCCGGCCAGTCATCGCCGCTGCTGCCATCGGCCAGAATGGCGGTTGCTTCGCCACCACTTGAAAGGCCGGAACAGCCAGAAAGCACCATTACCGTTGCGGCAAGCGCGGTAAACACACCTCCGCAGGCCTTAGCTGGGTAACGCATTAATCCTCCCCGTTCGTTCTATTTTCCACTGTCGGCGAACCGCATCGTGGTGGCAACAGCGGCGCAATCAGCTGTCAACTAGGACAGATTTGCAACGCATGGGGATAAAACATTCTCCTTACTGCAAATGCAATTGCCGACCCGGAAAAGCTGGTTAGGAGAGCCCCAAACACAAGGGAGGAAATGATGCGCAGCATCACCGTTCACACCATGACTTCTGTACTCGGCCTTGCTCTCGCGGGGCTGGCTCCTGTCGCTGCCCAAGCGCAGGACACCGCCACTGAATCCGCTCCGCGCGTCGAAAGCGAAATCATCGTCACCGCCCAGCGTCGTGAGGAACGCTCGGTCGACGTGCCGATCTCGATCACTGCGATCAGCCCGGAAACAATCTCCAACGCCAACGTCGAACAGCTTGGCGACATTGCACGCGTCACGCCTTCCCTGCGCTTCGACGCGGCGGGTTCGTTCTTCCAGCCAACCATTCGCGGCGTCGGCACGGCAATCACCACTTCTGGCGGCGGCCCCAACGTCGGCATCTATGTCGATGGCTTTTTCCAGTCGAACCCCGAAGTCGCCGACTTCACCCTGATGAACGTGCAGAGCATCCAGGTGCTCAAGGGTCCGCAAGGCACACTGTTCGGCCGCAACACGACCGGCGGCGCGATCCTTGTCACCACGGCTGAGCCAACCCACGATCCTTACGTGGAAATGAAGGCGAGCTACGCCCGCTACAACGCGATCAAGCTTCAAGGCTACAGCACCTTCGGCCTTACCGATGACATTGCGATGGACATTGAAGGCCAGTTCAGCAACGGCGACGGCTTCGTCACCAACATCATCACCGGCAACGACAAGGCCGGCAATTACAAGAACTGGTCGCTTCGCACCGGCATCAAGGCTGACATTTCCGACCGCGTTTCGCTGTTGGTGCGTTACGTCCACTCTGAAACCGACGACCCGACGCCGCTTCTCAATGCTTCCTATGTCGACACGACGGGCCAGGCTGGCTTTTTCAACCAAGTGTCGCCCGCAGGGCGCGCAGTCTATCAGAGCATCGGCTTTCCGGATTCGAAGGGCCTGCCGCTGATCAACCTGGCGTTGTTGCCTCCTCTGTATCCAGCGGTTCTGCCGAATTTGATTGCGGCAGGCGCGTTCCCTGTTGGCTACACCGGCCCGAGCCATACAGTGAAGAAGAACGAGATCGCTTCGCAGCACAAGATCTCGTTCACCAACAACAGCGACGCTGTTTACGCCACGCTGAAGATCGACACCGATTTCGCCGACATCACGTCCTACACGCAGTATCGCAAGGACCACTCGCTCAACCTTCAGGATCTCGACAATTCGGCGGCGAATTTCTTCTACGCCCATCTCGAAATCCCGAACGAGACCTTCTCGCAGGAATTCCTGTTCAACTCCAAGCCGGGCGGCCCGCTGCAGTGGACTGCTGGCCTGAACTACTTCCAGAACAAGGACACCTACATCTTCGGATTCGCGGGTCCGCCGTTCATTCCGTTTGGCGGCTCGGGCACCATGACCAAGTCCTACGCGGCCTTCGCGGACGTCACCTACGAGATCACGCCGCAGCTCTTCATCACAGGCGGCGCCCGGTACAGCCACGACGTTGTCTCTGACGCCTATTTCAATACGACCTTCGCCCAGACAACCTACAAGGACGAGAACGGCAACACCGTTCCGCTGCCGCCGGGTACGCTTCCGCAGACCCGCATCGATGTGCCAAATCTCAAGGATGACCGCGTCACCCCGCGCGTCGTGCTTCGTTATACGCCAACCGACCTGTCGAGCGTCTATGCATCGTACACTCGCGGCTACAAGGCGGGCATCCTCAACGTGGGCGGCGCATCTCTCCAGCCGGTGAAGCCGGAAACAATCGACGCGTTCGAAGTGGGCTTCAAGTACGATGACCGCACGCTGTCGGTCGATCTCGCCAGCTATTACTACTTCTACAACGACCTTCAGGTGTCGAGCTTCCAGTCGGGTCAGGCGGAAATCCGCAACGCTGCGAAGTCCGAGATCTGGGGTCTTGAAGGCTCTATCCGTTACCGCGTGACGGACGGCTTCTCGGTCAATGCCGGCGCGGCCTACACCCATGCGCGTTACAAGAAGTTCCCGAACGCGCCGTACTACAGCTACTGCGATCCGGCGGCGCCTGCGACGGCCACGAACGGTCTGTACTGCGCAAACGGTCCAGGCGGCCTTGCCCAGACCACGATCGACGCCAGCGGCTTTGACATGCAGCGCACGCCTGACTTCACAGGCAACATCGGTGCAAGCTACGAGACGCCGCTTGCAGAGGGTCAGCTGACTCTGTCGGGCAACCTCTACTACTCGTCGAAGCTGTTCCTCGATCCCACCCAGCAGTTCCCGCAAAAGGCCTATGAGGTCCTTTCGCTGCGGGCCCAGTGGCAGGATCCGTCGGAGCACTTCACCGTCGCGCTGTTCGGCGACAACGTGACCAACAGCCGCTACCGTACGGTGATTTCGTACAACACCATCGGTACCGGCGTGGCCTGGAGCTCGCCGACGACATACGGCATCCAGGTTGGCGTGAAGTACTGAAGCATGTAATGAGCCCCCTCCCGTTAGCGCGGGAGGGGGTTTTCCTTGATCTCCCGTTGATCGCCCCGGCGTGCGGCGAAACGGCCTTCGCTCTTGGCCTGCGCGGATGGCAGGGCTACGGGACAAAACAGCGACGATTCTGCCGCGCCCCGTGAACCCTACAAGCGATCGCAGACGAGACCCATGACCACGAAAAACAGCGCCCTCGACGGTATCCGCGTAATTGACATGAGCCGCGTTTTCGCAGCTCCGGTTGGCGCACAAATTCTGGGCGATCTTGGCGCAGACGTCATCAAGATCGAGCGTCCGGGCGTAGGCGATGACGGGCGCGGTTATGGCACTGCGTGGCTGAAGGGCAAGGACGGCATCGACACGCGCCAGTCCAGTTTCTTCACCGTTTCCAACCGCAACAAGCGGTCGATCACCCTCAACCACTCCAAGCCCGAGGGGCAGGAGATCATCCGCAAGCTCGTCGAAACGGCAGACGTGCTGATCGAGAATTACAAGGTGGGTGACCTCAAGCGCTTTGGCCTCGATTATGAGAGCCTGAAGGCAATCAACCCGCGCCTGATCTACTGCTCGGTCACCGGCTTCGGCCAGACGGGCCCCAGCGCCGCGCTGCCCGGCTATGACGGGTTGTTCCAGGCTCAGGGCGGCATGATGGCAGTGACAGGCATCCCCGATGGCCGACCCGGCGCAGGACCGCTGAAAGCAGGGCCCAGCCTTGTCGACTTCATCACCGGCCACAACACCGCGCTCGCCATCCTTGGCGCTCTGATGTACCGCGAGCGCACCGGCGAGGGCCAGTTCATCGACATCGCCCTGCTCGATACTTCCGTGGCGATGGTTAGCCACATCATGCAGGACTACCTGCTGAGCGGCGTGGCTCCGCCGCGGCTTGGCAACGGCGGCAATGGCGGCGGACCGGCCGACCTGCTCTATGCCAGCGACGGCATCGTCTACTTGACCGCCGGCACCGACGAACACTATCGCCGCCTCACCGTTCTTATGGAACAGCCCGAACTGTTCACGGACGAGCGTTTCGATTCCAACTTCAAGCGCGGCAAGACCAACCGTGCAGAGCTGATCGACATCATCAACGTGTGGAGCCGCCAGATCACCACCGAAGACTTGCTGGCCAAGTTCGACAGCGCGGGCATCCCCGCGTCGAAGTACAACGAACTGCCCGACGTCTGGGAAGATGAGCAGGTCAAGCACCGCAAGCTGCGCGCAACCACGCCGCACGCTTATGCCGAAGCAGGATCGGTCGACCTGATCGGCAGTCCGCTGGCGCAGATGTCGGCCAGCCCCGCGACGATCCGCCGTCCTCCGCCTATACTGGGCGAACATAACGCCGAAGTGCTTGGCGAACTGGGCTATAGCGCAGAGCAGATTGCTGAGCTGCAGGAACTCAAGATCGTCTGAGGCGCGGCTTGCACCTTCGCCTCCCTTCCCTAGAGTGTCGCAAACTCAAGGGAAAACGGGAGAGAGGAATGCCGCTGGAGCCGATGGAACTCGCACACGATGGAAAGCGGCTGGTCGGGCAAGTTGCCAAGCCTGCCGGTGAAGGCCCCTTCCCCACCGTGCTGGTCATGCACAGCGGCGTCGGCATCGACGAGTTCAACTTCGACAAAGCGCGCAAGCTGGCGGACCGCGGTTTCCTTGCCGTTGCCACCGACATGTACGGCGCCGACGTCGATCTGGACGACGAGGCCAGCTTTGGCGGCGCGTTCCAGTCGCTGCTCGACTCTCCTGAAACGCTCCGTTCCCGCCTGCTCGCATGGTTCAACGCCATTGCCGCGCGCGAAGACGTGGACGCCTCTCGCATGGCGGCGATCGGCTATTGCTTTGGTGGTTACTGCGTGCTGGAACTGGCCCGCACCGGCGCGGACTGCCGGGCGGTGGTCAGCTATCACGGCCTGCTCTCAACCAGCGCCCCAGCCCAACCCGGAGCCGTCAAGGCACACGTCGCGGCTTATTGCGGCGGGAACGACCCATATGCTCCGCTTGACCATGTCACGGCCCTGGGCAAGGAACTGACCGACGCCGGGGCTAGCTTCTCCATTACCGTTTTTGGCGAGGCCGAACATGGCTTCACCGACCCTGACGCTGTGCGCCATGGAAGGCCGGGCATTTCCTATAATGCCATTGCGGCCAAGACATCATGGGCCGGCACCCTCGCCCTGCTGGACGAAGTGCTGGCGTAAGTCTCAAGCGATCTCAAGCAATCCGTGGCTTTCCAAACGGGTCACGGCATTGCCCAGACGGTTGACGAAGAGATTGATGATCTCCGGATCAACCCTGCGGGTTATGGACCACAGGTAAAAGCCATAGATCGCCGCCTCGCGGTACTGCGCCCAAGCTTCTTCATCATTCGGCATCGCAAAGCCCGCGCTGCGCATTTCCGCCAAATAGCCGTTAAGCAAGCGGCGCTCATCGCTGGCAGCTACTTCAACCGGCAGCACTGCGTTGATGTGATAGGCGACATCCAGCGCCCAGCCGCCGCGCTGCAACAGCTGCCAGTCGATCAGGCCCGGACCATCGGCAGTGCGAAAGATGTTGCCCGCATGGCTGTCACCATGGACAAGGAACTGCTCACGCCGGGCATCCCGCTCTGCCAGCGCCTTCAGCCCCTCAACCAGCCTGCGAGCATCCAGCACCTGCGGCGACAGACCAATGCCGCGCGGACCGTTCAGCATCTCCTGCAGCATGTCAGGGGTGATGTGTTTCATGTTCGCCAGTTGGGCGACGCGCGGTGTGATCCAAGGCGAAGTGTCGAGTAGCGAACGGCCCGCATGAAGCGCAGCGATCTGTCGCAGGCTTTCTGCCGCCTCATCCGCAGTAAACGCCTCCAGCGCGGTGCAAAAACGAGCGCCCGCTGCAATCAGATCGCGCATGATGACGACACCCAGCGGCGCATCTCGGTCGATGATTGCGGCGACGCATTCCGGCACACGAACGCCGACATGGGGAGCGATCCTGTCATAGAAATCCGCCTCCAGCACAGTCGTCGCCCCGCCCTGTGAAGCGGCATCGCCAACGTCCAGAAAGCCCTTGAGGCAGAAGGCATGCAATTCGTCGCTGCCGTCAAAGCGCACGGTGAAGCGAACCTTGGTCGCCATGGTGCGGATGACGTCTACGACAGTAACTTCCGTCACCGCCCTGCCCACACCGATTCCCTTCAGCGCCTGCGCCAGCCAGGCAGGATCCAACGCAGATTCCAGTGTCGTCGGTACAGCCAATCCGCTCATCATCCGCTCTCCTCTTTACGTCGCACTGGGGCGCGTTTGCCTTGACAATAAATTCTATATTCCGATACACAATCCTAAATAGCGAATAATAGTTCAAGAGAAGATGCTACAGGAGAGTGCGAGATGAGCGAAGCCGATCCCCAGCTGAAGGGCGGTTCAGCAGCCAACTGGACACTGGGTCCGATTGTCGACGCAGATGCTCATATCGACCCTCCCCACGATATGTGGAAGGACTACCTTCCCAGCCATCTCAAGGATTTGGCGCCGGTCATCGAACATGCCGACGATGGCGATTACATCGTCTTCGAAGGTAATCGGCGTCCCTTCATGATGATCAATAACCAAGCCGGTCGCACGGGTCAGGACTTCAAGATGAAGGGCCGGCTGTCCGATCAACGCAAGGTCTGGGATCCTGCGACTCGCCTTGCCGATATGGACGCCGACGGCATGGACGCGGCCGTCCTGTTCGGCGGCGGCCCACTCGGTTCTTTCAATAACGACCTCTATATCGCCAGCTACGAGGCATACAGCCGCTGGGTAATGGATTTCTGCTCGGTGGCGCCGAACCGGCTGATCCCCATCGGCTATGTTCCCATGCGCGACATCGACGAGACGATCGAGCATGTGAAGCGCCTTGCCAAGATGGGCTTCAA
>JBEVKC010000095.1:0-3838 GCA_040509895.1 Novosphingobium sp.
CTTGGGCGGAGACAACCTGAAGTTCCTCTACCTCGATGGGCGCGAGAAGTTCGGTCACTACCTCGAATATACCTGGATGACTGACGCCGCCTGGGATCAGATCCGGAAGATGTAGCTGCCGCTACCGGCGCTCCTGCCCTGTCCATGCGAGCAGGACGCGCCGGTTAGAGCGGTCAGCCTCAAAGCGTGCCAGCTCTCTGTCCTGCCGCAGGATCGCATCGATGATGCGGCGGCGGCCGGACTTCCATTCGCCCGGCTCAAATGCGCCGCGCACTTCCGGCCCATCCGGCCTGCTTTGAGCGAAGCGCAGGGTGACGCGGGTCAGCAGTTCGAACAGCGGGCGGTTGACCATGCGGAACAGGATGTCCTGAAACTCCAGCTCAAGCTCAGCAACATCTCCATCGCCTTCGATAAGGGTCAGCTTCTGGGCAAAGGCGCGCAGGTCATCCTGTGACGCCCTCTCGCCGCAGTCTGCAGCCGCTGCACATAGTTCGTTGAACAGCAGCGATGTCATATCCAGCGCCTCTTTCCACGAGGCAGGCTCGGTCCGCATGTAGGCGGCCAGAGAACGCTCAAGCGAAGCCGCATCCGGCCGCCTGCCGTAATAACCGCCGCCCGGACCACGCCGCACTTCCAGCAACCCTTCGTGTTCCAGGATGCGGGCGGCCTGCTGCACCGTGACGATGCCGACGCCGAAGTCCCGTGCAAGATCAGGCAGTGAGCCGATCTGCTCCCCCTCGCCCTGCGCAAAAATCCGTTCGCGCATCCGCTCTGCAGTGGCGGGAACAAGCTGTCGCCGGGCACCAGCCCCCTCTCCGCCGGAAATGGCTTCTTTCGCTGTCATGGGATGAAAATACGCAGGTTAATTCGCATTTCCAAGCTCAATGACGCAAAATCTCGCTTGGCAGAGATAATAATATGCATATTATATTGCCCGAGACTCGCCGGAAGGGCTTGCATGCCTCGGCGGCGCGCGACAATCTGCGCATATTAATAGGGCAGACGACTCAACCTGCCCGGGAGTGGACGAAATGGCTTTCCGTGATCCTGCGGCGGATATCCTGCCGCGCTATCCGATCATCATCGGCGAAACGCGTGAGGAAAAGGGCAGCGGGCAGTCGATCCCGCACATCTATCCCGCGACCGGCAACATCACGCGAGAGATCGTCATGGCCAATGCCGACGACGTCGACCGCGCCGTTGCCGCCGCCCGCGCCGCCTTCCCGGCCTGGCGCGCCATGCCCGGTGACAAGCGCCGCGACCTGTTCTTCCGCCTCGCTGCATTGCTTGAGGCAAAAGCCGCCGAATTCGTGCCAAGCCTTGTGGCCGAAAACGGCTCCATCGCGATGGCTGCGCCCTACATGGGTTACGACGCGGCGCAGAAGTTCCGCTATTTCGGCGGCTGGTGCGACAAGATCCACGGCCGCACGATCCCCATGTGGGGCGGCCCGGCGCATGACTATGTTTCCTATGAGGCGTTCGGCGTCATCGGCGCCATCGTGCCGTGGAACGGTCCGCTTTTCGCCTCGACCATGATCATGGCACCGGCCCTTGCCGCCGGAAACTGTGTGGTACTGAAGTCGCCCGACCTCGCCCCCTACAGTGCGATGAAGCTGGTTGAGATCATGCTTGAAGCCGGCTTCCCGGCGGGCGTCGTCAACCTCGTCACTGGCGCTGCCGATGTCGGCGCGGCGATGGTCTCGCACCCCGGCATCGACAAGATCCAGTTCATCGGCTCAGGAGCGACGGCGAAGAAGGTGCTGGCCAATGCCGCTGAAACGCTGAAACCCTGCGGCCTTGAACTAGGCGGAAAGTCAGCCGTCATAGTGTTCGATGATGCTGACCTGCAGGGCGCTGCCAAGCGCGGCCTGACCGGCGCTGTCTCCGCAAACGGACAGGGCTGCGTCAACGGTACGCGCGTGCTGGTGCAGCGCAGCGTCTATGAACCCTATCTCCAGATGCTCAGCGCCATGGCTGGCTACATCAATGTCGGCGATCCGTTCGACATGAAGACAACGATGGGTCCGGTAATCTCCGAAACCGCGATGAACCGCATCCTTGGCATGGTGCAGCGCGGAGTTTCCGACGGCGCCCGCGTCGTCACCGGCGGTGAGCGGATGGGGGGCGATCACGCGAATGGCTACTTCCTGCCCGTCACCATCCTCGCCGACGTTGCGAATGGCACTGAAATCGCCCAGAACGAGGTGTTCGGTCCGGTCTTGGTCGTCACCCCGTTCGACACCGAGGAAGAGGCAATCGCCCTCGCGAATGGCACCGACTATGGCCTTGGCGCCTATGTCCACACCCAGAACCTGCGCCGCGCCCACAGCGTGACAGCCCAGCTTCAGGCCGGACAGATCCACGTCAACGGCTCGGGCGAGGCGATGCAGCCGAACGTGCCCTTCGGCGGCTGGAAGCAGAGCGGCCACGGTCGCCTTGGCGGCGTTGAGGGCCTGCACGACTTCCTGCAGCCCAAGAACATCTGGATGAACCTCGCAGCGCCGGAGGGCTGAGCGCATGACATTGCTTGATCCCAAGGAACGTTCCGCCCGCGGCCTTGCCACGCAGGCCGAAGTTATCGGCCATGCTCCGCCAGAACCGACTACCCTGTTCGAGGAATCGTGGCGCGACTTCGTCTTCGCGGAAGTGTGGACCCAGCCCGTCATGCCGCGCCGTGCACGATACCTCGTCGCATTGGCGAGCGCGGTGCTGACCGGTGCCGATGACGCCATCCTCGACGACTATGTCCGCGGCGCACTCAAGAGCGGCGAACTGTCGGTCACCGAACTTCGCGAGGCCGCACTGCACCTAGGCCCATATGCCGGCTGGACGCGCGGCGCCAAGCTGGACAAGGCGGTGACCCGCGCGGTGCAAGCGCTCGGACTTAAGGACGGTGAAACCGATCCGATCCGCGCCGAACCGTGGGACCCGGAAGTTCGCGATGCTGAAGGCAAGCAGGAATTCTTCGACACGATGACGTTCGGCAGTGGCCCGCCGGTCACGCCCTATCTGGAGGCGATCCATAACTTCGTCTTCGGCGAGATGTGGACGCGCCGCGCGCTTGATCAGGTTTCGCGCCGCTGGCTGACGCTTGTAGGTGTTTGCGACGCGGGCATCGAGATACCGACAAAGTCCCACGTCCATGCAGCGATGGCGAGCGGCAACTGCACGCCCGCGGAATTGCAGGAATTCGTCCTGCAGTTCGCGCTATTCCACGGCTGGCCCAAGGCTTCTCAGGTACAGACCGCGGTTTTTGAAATGATCAAGAAGGTCGAAGCCGGCCTCCCCTGGAACGGATAACATGGCACTTGCGATTGATATGAGCGGCAAGGCCGCGCTGGTAACCGGTGCGGCCTCCGGCCTAGGCCGGGCAACTGCACTTAAGCTGGCGGCGGCAGGTTCTGACCTTTGCCTCGTCGACGTGAACCTTGAAGGGCTGGAGGAAACCGCAAGGCTCGCCGCTGAAAAGGGTGCGGAAGCTGTCGTTCATGCCGTCGACCTGTCCGATCCCAGCGCTTGCCGCGAAGCCGTCAACGCAGCGGCGGCACGTTTCGGACGGCTCGATGCGCTCTGCAACATTGCGGGCATCATCAAAATGGCGAACAGCCACGAGATGGCCGAAGCCGATTACCTGCGCACCATCGCGATCAACCTCAACGCGCCGTTCTTCCTGTCGCAGGCAGCGATTCCGCACCTGATCGAGAACGAAGGCGCGATCGTCAACTGCGCCTCTTCTGCTGCCTTCATCGGTGAGGCCTATGCCGCCGCCTATTGCGCCAGCAAGGCGGGACTAGTGAACATGACCAAGGCGATGGCGATGGAATATGCGCGCAAGCCC
>JBEVKC010000096.1:0-36621 GCA_040509895.1 Novosphingobium sp.
ACCACCATCACGAAAGTCAGCGCCCAGACTGCTGCCGGCAGGGGACCGTACTGGTGGAACAGGTGCTTGGCATGGGCGAGGCTTACAAGCCGCCAACCCGTGACGACCAGAACGCCGGCCAGCGCCGCCGTCGGCATTTCGCGCAGCAGCCATGGCAGCAACACCACAAAGCCGAGGATCCAGACCCCGTGCAATACGGCTGAGAGCCGCGTCACCGCGCCAGCCTGGACGTTGGCCGAGCTGCGTACGATAACGCCGGTCATCGGCAAGCCGCCAAGGAAGCCGCAAGCCATATTGCCCGCGCCCTGCGCAATCAGTTCCTTGTTGTAACGGGTGCGAGGACCATCATGCATGCGATCGACCGCAGCAGCCGACAGCAGCGTCTCGGCGCTGGCGACAAACGCGATGATGGCCGCGCTCATGATGATCTGCAGCTCGGTAAGACGGGTAAGTTCTGTCCAGCCGGGCATTTTCAACGCATCGACAATGGATTCCGGAACCATGACGCGCTTGACGTCGGGATCGAGGAACACGGCCAGCAACGTGGCGATCACGACCCCAACAAGTGCACCGGGCACCAGCCGGAGGCTTTGTGGCCGCCATTTTTCCCATGCCAGGAAGGTGAGAATGGTGATGCCGCCAAGCGCGAACGCTGCCTCCATCGACCCGGTATTGCCCGGTGAAAGCTCAAAGAACGCACCCGGAATGGCGGCCAGGTTGGCCAAACCGCTCGGCAACGGATTGCGATCGAGCAGCACGTGAAGCTGGCTCAGCACGATCAGCAGGCCGATGCCTGCGAGCATGCCGTGCACCACGGCCGGCGATATCGAGCGAAACCAGTGGCCGATACGTAGCGTGCCGGCGACGATCTGAAACGCGCCAGCGAGCAGGACGATGAGGCCGAGGGCGACAACGCCCTGCTCCTGAACGATTTCGAAAACGAGCACGGCCAGGCCCGCTGCGGGCCCGCTGACCTGCAACGGCGAACCCGCCAGCAATCCAACGACGATGCCGCCGATGATGCCGGTCACAAGGCCTGCCTCTGGCGGCATTCCCGATGCAACGGCGATGCCCATGCAGAGCGGCAGCGCGACCAGGAACACGACGAGCGAGGCTATAAAGTCCCGCCCCAGGCTGGTGGGCAGCCAGCTTGGCAGGCTGCTTATCGGTGGGGAAGCGGCGGAACTCATTGCACAGCCGCCCAACGAGTGTGCGGTGCCGAGGCTTCACGCGGTGTGATGGCCACCGGCAGGGGGTCATTGCCCGTGACCGCTTCGAACTGGCCTGTGACACCGTCGAGCGCCCAGATCGTGCCGCTTTCGATCTCGAAGAACCAGCCATGGATTGACAATTCACCGCGAGCCAGTGCCGCGGCCACCGATGGATGGGTGCGCAAATGGTGGATCTGGGTGATCACGTTCTCCATCGCCAATGCACGCACCTTCGGACCCTCTTCCAGATGGGGATAGGCCGCACTCACCACGCATTCCGCAGCGTGCGCATGGCGGAGCCAGGTCGCCACGTTGGGCATCTCGGCGAGCTTTTCAGGATGGAGGAACGCCTTCATCGCTCCGCAGTCAGAGTGCCCGCAGACAACGATGTCGCGCACCTTCAGCGCCATGACCGCGTACTCAACGGCCGACGAAACACCGCCGTTGGCCTGCGAGAAGGGAGGCACGATGTTGCCTGCATTGCGGCATACGAACAGGTCGCCCGGGCGCGCTTGGGTGATAAGTTCGGGCACTACGCGGGAATCCGCGCATGAGATCATCAGCGCCTTGGGCTCCTGCCCGTGACGCGCGAGGCTTTGATATAGAGCGCTTTCCCGCTCGAAGATTTCGCCGCGGAAGCGGCCGGCGCGGTCGAGAATGTTGTCCACGATAAGTCCTTCCGGAAATGTTCATCTCCACCTGCCCGGAATGGGTCGGCGAGATCCGATACTGGAAGGATAGGGACGCCGTTTTGCTGCTGTGCAGCAAAAGCATGTCAAATTGTTACGGGCACACGGTCACCGTTCGGAAAAAACAGCTCGGCCCTGAGACCATGGGATTGGCGATTGCTGAGCTTCAGTTCGCCGCCTTCCCGTTGCATGATGTCGTTAACGATCGACAGGCCCAGGCCCATGCCCTCTGTGTTGCGCGGCCGGGCATATTCAAGCCGCCGAAAGGGCTCCACGGCGTCGGCCAACTGTTCCGACGGTATTCCGGGACCATCGTCCTCTACAACAAGGTGAATCCCCGCCTCGGAGGCGGCGAGCTTGATATATGCGCGATCGCCATAGTGCAGCGCGTTGTCGACCAGATTCCCAAGCGCGCGTTTGATACGCAACGGGCAGAGCAAAGCATGGAGCGAATCCGGCCCCTCATATTCGACCGGCCGCCCAAGATCCGCTGCATCATCGGCTATGGTCATCGCAAGCGCGGCGAGATCGATCTTCCGCGGCTCCTCAGCATCCGTAACGCCTGCCAGATAGGCGAGGACAGAATCGAGCATTCGCTCCATCTCATGGATGTCCTTGCCCATCGCGACCTGCACCATTTCGTCGTCGATCTGCTCTGAACGGAGCCGCAGCCGCGCCAGCGGCGTCCTCAGGTCGTGGCTCATGGCAGCCAGCGCACGCGTCCGGCTGTCGATCAGATCCGCGACACGCATCTGCATCGCGTTGAAGGCTCGAGCCAGGGTGCGAAGTTCCGGTGGCCCACGTTCGGAGAGGAGCACGGGCGGGCCATGACCCGCGGAGTCAGCCGCGGTAGCCAAATGCCGCAGTGGGGATCCAAGGGCCCGGATAACCAAAGCTGCGGCGAGGAAAACGCCGCCCAGCAACACTCCGATCGACAGGAAAGAGAGGTAGAAGCTCTCCCAGTGGCTGCGCATAAGCATGGCAAATTCGACATAGCTGCCGTCGTCCAGCCGGATAGAGCCGATGATGCGCCGATCTTCATCGTGATCGAAAGCGAGGTTGATGTCCCGCTCAGCCAATCGGTGCTCCCAGTCATCCATGATTGCGCGCACTTCGCGCAGTTCGGTGCGGTGGGATGTCTGGTCGGCCACCGGCACGGCGCGCAGGCCTATCTGGACGTGATTGCTCGAGAGCGGCCCGACAAGATCCGGCCGGTCTGAAGCAGGTGTGTTCGACAGCACCTTGTCCGCCACGACAAGTTGCTCGGCCAGGTTACGGGCGTTTTCCTCACGCGAGGACGAGGTTTCGAAATACTGGTAGAGGAGCGTGCTCCCCAGAAACTCGAGCACGATCGCGGCCAAAAGTACGGCCATGACCCGGGTCATAAGGCCGTCTGGCCATATGTGGCCGCGTGTCAAATGCGCTCTACTGCCGATGTGAGCATATAACCGGTACCCCGCATCGTGCGGATAAGCCCGGCGCCATCGTCATCCTGCGCAAGCTTGCGGCGAAGCCGGCTGACGAGAACGTCCACGCTGCGATCCGATGCGTCACCCAACCGCGTGCGCGACAATTCCAGCAAGCGTTCGCGGCCGATCACGCGCTGCGGATTGTCCAGCAGCACCACAAGTAGACCATACTCGGCGCCGGACAGTTCGACCCGCACGCCCTTGGGCGAAGTCAGTTCATGCTTGCGGATATCCAGAGTCCAGCCCGAGAAACGCAACAAGCCTTGCGCGGCCTGGGGTTGCAGCCAACCGGGCTCGCGTCGACGGAGAACGGCGCGGATCCGGGCAATTAGTTCCTTGGTGCTGAAAGGCTTGGGCACATAGTCATCTGCACCAAGTTCAAGGCCCAGCACCCTGTCGGTTTCATCGGCACGCGCGCTCAATATAATGATCGGCACCATGTTGTCGCGGCGGATCGCCTTGCAAACATCGAGGCCACTTGTGCCGGGCAGCATGATGTCGAGCAGGACAAGATCGATGGGCACTTCATCGAGTATGCGCCAGGCTTCCGGCGCAGACTGCGCGGACACGGTCTTGAATCCATTCTCCTGCAAGCGACGCCCCAACAGGACGCGCAGAGCCGGATCGTCCTCAACAATCAGGATCGTTTGTTGAAGCATGGAAACACCGCTGGTCAGATTCTGAAAATTCATCGGGTCCTTCGGCTCGATTCCGTCAGGCGGCCAAGCCATCATATAGGTTCAAGTTGTGGCGCCGCTACCCTCGGAATCACATCCGAGGGTCTGTTCAGCCTCGCGGGCGCGGCGCGATGGGGGCAGGATTCTCATTGCGGCACTCCCGGCAATGATCGGCATTCGATCAGAAATGGAAGATGGCGAATAACAGTCCTGCATTGCTCGTTGCACTCCCGATTGTAACAAAACATTGCGGATTGAGCAGGGCAGCGCGACGCGGACCGGGGGTGCAACTTACCGTCACCCCGGCTCATGCAGCCGCGCGGAAATATTTTGTTACGCAGGAGAACGCTCAGGGCAATCTTCGCCGAGTAGGCAAGGGTAGAGGCAATATTGCCGCCACCATTGTCAGGACATGACCATGATCCGCAGAATGAAGCTGGCCATGCTGGCGATTGCCACCCCGCTGGCCGCTGCAACACCCGCTCTCGCCTATGAGCGGCTTCCCACCGGCCTGGCAAAACTCTCCCCGGCGGATTTCGCCAGCAAAGTCCAGATCGTTGATGACCCAAGCGAGCCCGCGATCGTGCTCTCGACTCGCGACGGCTACAAGCAGGGCCGCTCGGTAAAAGGCGCGCGCGCCGAAGACGTTTATTTGCAGGCGCTGGTCGATCGCAAGACCGGAGCCGTCTCGTGGCGGGTCTGGCACGAACTCAGCATGGGAAGCCAGCGCAAGATCAGTTCCGTCCAGTATCAGGCCGGTAACGGGAAGCTTGAACAGGCCGATTTCCTGACAATGGACAACTGGCTGGATCAGTGTCCTGCGACCGACGGGATCGGTAGTTGCAACCACGTCGTCCGGGTCGCCTTCGAATTGTCTGATGAAACCATCCGCGAAATCGCGAATGCCTATCGCCCCGGTGAGCGAACGCCGTGGCGTTTACGTTTCAAGGAGGCGAACGGTCGCGATATTTTGAGCGGCATTGCGCCGGCCGAGGCTGCTGGCCTTATCAACTCGCTGGAATCGTGGAGCCAAGGCGGCAGCAAATCAAACTAAGCCTGTCTGCACTCTCACCTTTCCGGATGTTTTAATAAGCCCCGATCCTGATGGACAAACTTATCGGTTGGTAGTTCTCAGTATTTGCCTGATTCAACATGGAAATTAAACGTCACTGATACTGCATTGGCGTTTCCAGTCCTGCACGGTTGATTCTTGATCCGTTGGAATCTCCTGCATGGCGATAAGAACAGGCTTTCCATGGTGCGAAATCAAACGATAACGGCCACCGCACTCGTCACGCGAAATTCGCTGTCCTACATCGAGAACGTATTTGCGCTGAACGAGGCGCGCCAGCCACTGGTCAACGTTCCCGATGAGCCATTCGCGAACGCATTGACAGGACTCCAGATAGATCGCTGCATCGTTCCTGACGAGGGAACTGGCTGGTTTGCCGAGAACCACCCGCTGATCCGCGATGATCGGCCAGCCCAAGTCACCTTTACATCGGGCACGGAAGGCAAGCCAAAAGGCATTGTCCTGACCTACTCGAACCTGGCGGATGCGGCAGAGCGGATCATCGACCAGATGGGCCTGACGCCCGAAGTGCGCGAGTATGTCGGGGTGCCGGTTACCTACAGTTTCGGCATTGGCCGAATACGCGCAGTCAGTGCGGCAGGCGGCCAATCCTATCTGCCGTCACGCGGCTTCGATCCACTCGAACTTGCGCGAATGCTGAAGGAGGGTCAGGTCAACGCCCTTTCCGCGGTGCCCACCCTTCTGCGGATCCTGCTGCACACACCTGCAGTAATCGGGGATGCCGGCAAGAAGCTCCGTTGGCTTGAAATCGGTTCGCAGTACATGACGGGCGCTGAGAAGCGCGGAATCCGTGAGCTTTTCCCCAATGCCCGGATTGTCCAGCACTACGGCCTGACAGAGGCCTCGCGCAGCACGTTCCTGCAGATATCGGAAGTCCCTGACGAACTGCTGGAGTCTGTAGGCCAAGCAGTCGGCGAGACCGAGGTGGGCATATCGGCAGCAGGGCGGATCCGGATTCGAGGTCCGCACGTCGCCCGCTGGCGCGTGGATGGCGATCAGCTCCAAGACCTTTGCGGCCCCGACGGCTGGCTGGAAACCAGCGACCTGGGCCACATGGAAGGCGGCTATCTCTACTACGATGGCAGAGCCGACGATCTGATCAACATTGGCGGCATCAAGATCAACCCGGACGCTCTTCAGGCGCGTATCAGCCAGCTGCTGGGGCAAGGCGGCAAGATCGTTGTCGCCAAGGTGCCTGACTCGCTTCGCGGCGAAGGCGTCCTCGTTGTGGCGGAATCGACAGACCTTGCGGTTGATCGGCTCCGCTCCGCCTCGGACGACGCCCTGCAAGAGCTTGGTGTCCACGCAGGCGATGCCTTGCACGTCAGGATCATGACGGCAATTCCACAAACCGCGACCGGCAAGCCACTGCGGCGCCTGCTCACCGAAGAATTTATCCAGATGAATGAGGCCGCCGCAGCCGATCCTGTTGCGGATCGGGTGGCCGATCCCAGGGCTGACGACGTGCAGGCGTTCTTTGGCCAGATGTTCCCCGGACGGAGGATCGGTCCAGACGACAGCTTCGAAACCATGGGCGGGGATTCGCTTACCTACATCCAGTTCTCGCTTGGATTTGAAGATCGCTTCGGCCCGCTCCCCAGCGAGTGGGAGTCACTGACGGTCGCGGAACTTCAGAAGAGCACTGGCACTACGTCCGGCAAAGCAGGGTTCTGGCGCAAGCTGGATTCTGCCACGTTAACGCGTGCCTTTTTCATGGTCTGCATTGTTGCCCTTCACTTCGATACTTTTGTCTACAGCCAGAACTGGGGCGCCGCCTATTTCCTGTTCATGTTGTGCGGGTACAGCGTCATGCGCTTCCAGTGGCCGGAGATCAGCCGGACCGGGAATGTCGGCACAATCTTTGGGACTGTCCTGCGTGTAGCTATCCCGACATTATTCGTCGTAATTGCCATGCAGTTGCGCGCCAGAACGATCGAGGTTCAGCCTCTATTTCTGGTATCCAACTTATTCTATCCGTATCAGTTTCACGTCATATCGTTCTACTTTGTAGAAATATACATGCAGCTACTTCTGATATTAGCCGCATTGTTGTCCATTCCCACGGTACGGGAATTGCTTCGAAAAAACCCCATGGTCAGTTGCACTGCGCTGATCGTTTTCGCGACCTTTATAAGCCGGGTGTCCGAACAGGTCTGGGACACGAACTACATCTACCATCGCACACCCATCTGGTATCTATGGACAGTTGGTGCGGGCATGCTGATGGCCTCCGCACGCGACCTGCCAAACCGTATAATGGCCATGGCGATCGTGACAGTTGCAGTCGTGGCGCATCACGGCTTCACGTCGGCCAGCGGCTACATATTGGGCGGCTCGGCGTTGCTGCTTTTCTGGCCCGAGATATCCGTCCCATCTTCAGTGAAGACTATGGTTTCGGAAATCGCTGGCTCGTCGATGTTCATGTATCTCAGCCACTACCAGGTTAGGTCCCTGGTGATCCGGCTGTTCCACGGTCCAAGGCCGTGGGCTGCCCTTTTCATCGCAATTGGGGCAGGGATCCTTTTCGCGCACACATACAACTGGCTCGAACGCAAAGTGCGCGCCCTTGCAGCACAGCACGGAATGGGCATCGGTCGTTTCAGACAGGATGCTCGCCTGCATGAGCAGGATATCGAAATCCTGCCGGGGGGCGCCATTTCGCAACGGTCGACCCTGTAGCTAAACCGGCCCGCCCCCTTCCGGGCCCTTTTTTTTGCGGCTACTTGATCCTCACGCCAGCGGATTTCATCCTGCGAGGTGTGCATCACGCGCACATATCCGTCTCTAAACGCAATTTATTCAAAAAATTCATAATATTATTATAATTGCGGTACAGTTCACGGTTAGCCATAGCTAATATACCCGACTAACGAAACGTGTTGCGCGATTGTTACATCCATAATCAATTCTGCAAACAGCGTTCGTGTTGTGTTGCAAATAGGCGCCAATTGGCATTCCCTTTCATCGTTGCTCCGATGATCGAGCCTTCACAGGCCTGCGGTACTGGATGCAATTCCCGTCGGGGGGCAGTGATCGCGATCTAAGAAAGGGTCCTGCTATGAGGAATATCTCCAAGCCCAAGAGCATTCTTTTGAGCGCCAGCTTCATTGCGGTAGCGGGTGGGCTTGCTTCGCCCGGCCTTGCGCAGACTGTGCCAGAGGAAGCCGAAGAAGCTGGTTCTGAAGAAGAAGCGGCGATCATAGTCACCGGCTCGCGCATTGCCCGGCCCGATCTTGAAGCCAGCAGCCCGGTTGCGGTCATCGACTCCGCTCAGATCAAGCAGACCAACGCTGTTACCGTCGAACAGATCCTGCAGGTAAACCCGCAGTTCGCGGCCGGCTTCGGCCAGAGCTCAAACAACCCCGGTGACGGCTCGGCGACGGTGAACCTCCGCGCGCTGGAAGAGAAACGCACACTGGTGCTGGTCGATGGCAAGCGCGCGCCCCCCTACAGCACTGAAGGCGCGGTCGACGTCAATTCGATACCGACCGCACTTATCAAGCGCGTTGATGTCCTGACGGGCGGCGCATCTGCGGTCTATGGTTCCGATGCCATCGCAGGCGTCGTGAACTTTGTGCTGGACGACGAATTCGACGGCATCACTGCCGACGCTAGTTCGCAGATCTCCGACCGTGGCGATGGTGCGATATATAACCTCAGCCTGACGGGCGGCACGGCAATTGGTGATCGGGGCAACATCGTGCTTTCGGTCGGCTATGCAAAGCGCGACGGCGTGTTCTTCGGAGCTCGCCCCCGCCTTGCCACCGCATTGGACAGCTATGACCTCGTCAGCTCTGGCGGCTCCGGCAACACATTTCCATCGGCATTCGATGTTCCGGGCACCGACGCTCTCCAGGTTCTTCCCGACGGCAACCTGACAACCGACGTTGCGCTCTACAATTTCAACCCGGTGAACTACGCCCAGTCGCCGTTTGAGCGCTGGAACGTCATGGCACTGGGCAAGTACGAGGTCAGCGACGGTGTAGAGATTTACGGCCGCGGGACCTATTCCGACGTCAAGGTCGACATGCAGCTCGCACCGACGGCGACTGCTGGCTTCCCGTTCAACATCGACCCTTCAAATCCCTTCCTTTCCCCCGCACAGAGGGATGCGTTCTTCAACACGGCGGCCAATCCGGGCCTGCAGATCAACGACGGCTCGGACGTAGCGACTGACCCGACAGCTCGGGCCGGCACTTCGGTCGTCGGCATTCGCCGCCGCATGATCGAGTCCGGTGGGCGCCTTGAAAACTTCCACACCAAGAACTTCCAGATCGTTGGGGGAGTCCGCGGCGATCTGGGTGATTCCATGCGTTGGGATGTCTTCGCGCAATACGGTCAATCCAAGAAGAACTCCGACTTGCGGAACGACCTGTCCTATACGGCGCTGCAACAGGCTCTCGACGTGGTCGCGGGCCCCGGTGGAACCCCGGTCTGCGCGAACCCGGCGGGTGGCTGTGTTCCATTGGACGTCTTCAGCTATAACGGCGTAACCCCGGCTTCCCTCGCCTTCGTACTGCGCGACGCAAATGAGAAGACCAAGATCGAGCAGTTCATCGCCGGTGCAAACCTCAGCGGCGATCTTGATTTCCTGCAGATTCCCTGGGCGAACTCACCAGCCGCGTTTTCGGTTGGCGCGGAATACCGCAAGGAAAAGGGCACTACCAACGTCGACGATCTATACGCCTCAGGTGACCTGATCTTTTACGGACAGGGCCAGGACATCAAGGGCGACTACGACGTCTGGGAGATTTACGGCGAACTCAAGGTACCGATCATCCAGGACCAGCCGTGGGCTCAATCGCTCAGCCTGGAGCTCGGTGGCCGCTATTCCGACTACTCCTCTGTTGGAAGTGTCTGGACTTACAAGGCGGGTGGCGAATGGGCCCCAACCGAAGGCGTCCGTTTCCGTGGAATCTATCAGCGTGCCGTGCGCGCACCAAACATCTTTGAGCTGTACTCGCCGGTCGTAGCGGCCACAGGCGGCCTGACGAGCGATCCATGTTCAGGAACGGTCACTGCGGACGTCAAGGCAGTCTGCCTGGCGCAAGGCGCGCCGGCCGCTGCATTCCCCGGCGGCGGGCTGACCAGCATCATTCCGCAGCCGATCTCGGGACAGATCAATATCTTTTCCGGCGGCAACCCGGACCTGGATGCTGAAAAGTCAGATACCTACACCCTGGGTGTCGTTGTGGATCCCCCGCAGGTGCCAGGCCTCACCGCGTCGGTCGACTACTTCAACATCAAGATCAAAGGCGCGATCGAAGACACCCCACCGTTCCTGACTATGGCAGCCTGTTATGACAATCCCAGCCCGACCAGCGCAGTTTGTCAGAGCATCGTCCGCAATACGGTAAACGGCTCGCTAAGCGGGCCCACGCAGGTGGGTGTACCCTCCATTCTCGGCAATGTTGGTTCGATCAAGACGGACGGTATCGACTTTGTATTGCGTTATGCCGGCGGCAGCGACGAAACCGTAAGCTATTCATTGGGCTTTGCGGGCACCTGGACGATGAACTACAAGTTCCAGGCCGACCCGACTGCCTCCGCAGTACAGTGCGCCGGTTTCTTCGGTCCGGTCTGCGACCTTGAACCGATGCCCGAGTGGAAGCACGTCGTAGAAGGCAATGTCGGCTACCACGGCATCAACTTCATGCTGCGGTGGCGCTACCTTGGTGCAATCAAGGCCGATAGTGCGCTGCAGCCGGGCGTAGACGATGACGGAGCGCCCGTTCCCGGGATCGTGGTGCAGAAGATTCCCGCCTTCAGCTACTTCGATACGACACTGTCTTTCGACATTACCGAGCAGGCCACGATTCGCCTCGGCGTCCTCAATCTGTTCGACAAGAAACCGCCCGTAGTTGGCGACACGACTGGCGCAACAGCCGGCGGCGGAAGCACCTTCCCCAATACATACGACGTACTTGGCCGCGCGTTCTTCGCCGGGGTGACGGCGCACTTTTAAGCCTTTTCTCGCGGAGCGGCGCACGATACGCCGCTCCGCGTATGGCATCACGTCCTGACAACGGTAAGGCGGATAAGACCGGGACAATCGATCCCGGCCTTTTCCCGCACCGGCTGTCGTTCGACGAAGAGCTCGTCAGCTTTGTTCCTACGAATGCAACGAAGCTACGCGCGGCAAGCTTTCTCGATGATCGCTGCGACTTCGCCACACGTCCGGCGCAGTTGATTGCAATGGGCGATGCCCTTTCTGCAGGTGGGCGCCCGGCCGAACCCAATCGCTTTATCTTCCACGTGTCGTTCAGTGGTTCCACGCTGCTTAGCCGCCTGCTCGACCACACCGGAAGGTCGCTGGTATTGCGTGAGCCGCAAAGCCTGTCCGACCTGGCAGCAAGGCGAGCTAGGATTGACCAGACGGGCGGCTCCGATCCGCGCGTGGATCGCATGCTGGTCGCCCTTCCGGCCCTGCTGGCGCGGCGCTGGGAACCGAACGAGGCTGTAGTCATCAAGCCCAGCAATTGGGTCAACAACCTCGCGCCCGCGTTTTGCAGCGGCGGGCAGCCAACCCTGCCACTTTTCCTGTCAATGCAGCCACGAACTTTTCTGCTGGCGGTATTTCGCGGAGGGCACGAACGAATTGCCTTCACCGCGCGCGCGGCTTTGCACTTCTCGCAGGCCGGGCGCCTCAATGCCGACAGGGTAGCGCTGGCCCTTGCGCATACTGACGATCAGACAGCGCAACTGGCGCGACTGGCGGCATTGGCGCACCGGATGCAATCGGAATTGTTTGCTACAGCAAGAAGCACGGGCGGATGGAGTGAGGAGCACTGCATCGACTTTGCAGAGCTGATGGCCGATCCGGTGACGGTCGCCGCGAAGGCAGCAAAGCTGCTCGACCTCGACCTTCCAGCAGCGATCATCGAGGCGAATGCCGAACAATGGCTGGGCCGCGATGCCAAGCAGCCCGCCAACAGCTATGCGGCCGATGCACGGAATTTGGAGGACCGCGAAGTCGAAGAGCGCTTCGGCAAAACTATCGATGACGCGCTAAGCTGGATGGACCGCCTCTAGCTCTGATCGGCACGGCGGCTTCGCAACCATCCTGTCAGCGAGGTTCGGGCATGGGGTGCGAATGGGGCGACAGTGCTCACGCTGTGGGGTTGCGGCACGGAAAACAGCGACAGGGCGTTAAACCGAGGAACGATAGTTTCGATTACATCGCCCTCAGGGTTGGTAAACTGCAAAAGGCCACCCCATTCGGTCCGCCATTCCGGCGTCAGGCCAAGCACATAGGCCAGCCGGCGATGCTTTCCGTCAACATCGTCGTCATGCCGGGTCAGAAAGTCACCGGGGCTATAACGTGTGGCCTGAGCATCAGCGAACACGATGTCTTCCGTGCCGGTGACGCTGGCAATGAAGGACAACGTCTCGGGCGAACTCATGAACTGGGCAAATTGATCGAGCAGAGTTGCGGAGGCCTCCCGAACGGAATCGTCGTCCGATACGCGTATTGTTTCGTATCGAAACTGAAAACCGCGCACGGCTGCAGAAAGGACCGCCTGCTCAATCCTGTTCCTTTCGGTTGGAGCCAGCGCATCATAGTCTGCGCGGGCAATCTCGAACACCGTGCTCGTACCGTTGATCAGAAACACCCACCTTTGGTCGGCCGCCAAGGCTTCCGCCAGATGGCTCGCCATATCTCCCGCCAGGAACTCATCAATACGAAGCCGGTTAGCTGACGCGAAGCGGGTACGAAGCGATTTGACGTCGAGTGCGGGATTCAAGCGGAAGATTTCACCAGTCATACCGAAAGCCTAAGTGACTCGCCGCCGTTGCGCCAGTCCGTGCGATGAAGGGCGCTTTAGCTCAATTTACATCGATTTAGGCCCGTGGCATGAGTTTCATCTGAAACTTGATTGGAGCCTCCATGATCGACCGTCGTCGTTTTCTCTCCGCTGCCTCCAGCGGAGCGGTTGTTGTTGCGGCCGGTCCGGCCTTCGCAGCCATGTCTGCTCCGCCGACCGCCGGAACTGGATCGAGCAATCCCGCCCTTGCGACCTTCATGGACAAATTCTTCGATGCCCAGGTGGACGCCTCGCCTGAGACGGCCACGAGATTGGGGTTGGACACCGGAGCCCGCGCGGCGCTGAAGTCCCACCTCACCATCCCCACGCGTCAGCATGAGGAAAAGGAACGGGCGCGGATCCGGGATACTCGCGCCAAGCTTGGCACTCTCGACAGGGCCTCGCTCAACGGCCAGGACGCCATCTATTACGACACAATCGCGGCCAATCTCGATGCCGTTATTGCCACCTACGCCATTCCCTATGGGCAGGGTGGCTGGCCGGAAGTGTATCGGGTCAGCCAAGGCGGCGGCGCCTACCTCAACACGGCGGACTTCCTCGACAACCAGCACACCATCAAGACAGCCGCCGATGCCGAAGCCTATGTCTCGCGGGTAAGCGACTTCGCGGATGTCCTGACGGCCGAAACAGATCGCATGCGAGAGGAATTCGCCCTCGGCGTCGTCCCGCCCGACTTCATCCTGAAAAAGACGATCGGGCTCCAACAGGGGATGCTGGGCACGGCAGCCGCCGAATCCACGCTTGTCAGTTCGATTGTCCGCCGCACCCGTGAGCAATCGATTGCCGGAGATTGGGGAGCGCGCGTCGAGAAGCTGGTCACCGAACGCGTTTATCCGGCGCTGCAGCGCCAGACCGACTCCCTGAAGGCCGCGTTGCCAACGGCTGGCCATGAGGCTTCGGTGTCGCGTTTGCCGCAGGGCGAACAGTATTACGGCAACAGCCTCCACTACATCACGACCACCCGCATGTCCGCTGACGAGATCCACCGCATCGGCGTGGAACAGGTCACCGACCTTACGGCTCGATCGGATGCGCTGCTCAAGGCGCAAGGCTACTCGCAAGGAACCGTCGGCGAGCGCATGGCCGCACTGACAGCCAACCCCGCCAACCTCTATCCCAATACCGACGAGGCCAAGGTTGAACTGATCGCCCATCTGAACGACCAGATGGCGGCGATGAAGACCCTGCTGCCCAAGGCATTTGGCCGCCTGCCCAAGGCGGACGTGGTGATCAAGCGCGTTCCGCCCGAAATCCAGGCAGGCGCCTCGCAAGGTTACTACAACTCGCCGAGCCTCGACGGAACGCGTCCCGGGATCTACTGGATCAACCTGACCGACACCGCCAATTGGCCCAAGTTTGGTCTCCCCACCCTGACCTATCACGAGGCAATGCCGGGGCATCACCTGCAGATCGCCCTTCAGCAGGAAAGCGCCGCAGCGCCCAAACTGATGAATCTGCTGTTCTTCTCCGCCTTTTCGGAAGGCTGGGGCCTCTACGCCGAGCAACTGACTGACGAACTGGGCACCTATGACAACGATCCGCTGGGCAAGATCGGCTTCTATCAGAGCCTGCTGTTCCGCGCCGTGCGTCTGGTGGTCGATACTGGCATCCATTCCAAGGGATGGAGCCGCGAACAGGCGATCCGCTATTTCCTCGATAAGACCGGACGGGCAGAAGGTGCGGCAACTTCAGAGGTGGACCGCTATTGCGCCTGGCCCGGCCAGGCCTGCGCTTACAAGGTCGGCCACAACGAATGGGTACGCCTGCGCGAAAAGGCGCGGGGAACTCTCGGAGACCGCTTCGACATACGAAGCTTTCACGACACGGCGCTGGCTGGGGGAAGCATGCCGCTGACAGTCCTTGAACGGGTCGTCGACAACTGGGTATCGGTGCAGAAGGCTCCAGTCGGCTAATCGGAACGGCGCGGACGCTCACAAAAGAACACCTCGGCGCGCTATCCGCCAGCCGAGGTGTTCTTTCGAACGGAGTACGAGATGCGGCTGGCTAAGTGCCGAGCAAGCTCTTTCTAAACCGCGCCTTGACCAGCCAAGCTTCGAGAATGCGACCGACGACATAAAGGGCGGCGAAAATTGCCGCAAAGACATATGCGGGCGTAGGCGAAGGCCCTTCATCCTCTTCCTCGCCCTTTTTCTTTTCGTCTTTATCAGGCTTCTCGGGTGCGGGCGCGCCCAAGGCTATGTCGATCGGATGAAGTTGCAGCTCCTCGTCCTTCTTCTCGGGCTTTTTCAAAGCCTCGGAAGCCTCTTTCGACTGCTTTTCGAGATCACCGACGAAGACCGTCAACTGAGCGAACCCCAGAAACAGAAGCGGTGCGAGAAAGCAAAACAGCAATGCCCGGCTGATCAGGTGATAGTGCAGCACGTTGCCGTCGGTGCCTTGTTCAACCTGCAGGACACCGCCATCGAAAACAGACATCTTGTCCTGCGCTGCCTGGTTCTTCTTGCTGAAAGTCAGCGTGTCGCTTGTCCGGTCATAGCTGGTGCCAGACTGGCGGAAGAACGGATCAAGCTTTTCAAAGGCATCTTTGCCCGATTGGCCCGGGGCAAGCTCCAGGCTGCCCCTGACGTGCCAAATCCAGTTGATGAAACGCGAGTTCACTTGATCCCCTTCTTAAAGGACTCTTGGATGCGGCCCTGGTCGTGACGAATGGTATTTGGAGTACGTGATGGTGTGGTCCCCATCACTCGGCCGGAACAGCCGTCGGCTCTCTGCCAAACCGTGCCTTCAACGTCTTCCAACCCTCGGTGATGGGATAGGTCATCGTCTCGCGGATCGACATGCGGCGACCGCCTTCCATGCCCAGCAATTCCGCCTCGCCATCGACGCAGGTACCGAACATGCGGTCTATGATGATCCACGTGCCGGAATAGTTGCTGCGGGTGGCTTCGTAATCCTGAGAATGGTGAACGCTGTGATGCTCAGTGGTGTTGAACACGAAACGCCACCAGCGCGGAGTGTTGAAGCGGGCATTGATGTGCTGGTAAGTGCTGACCGCGAGGCCCAGTGAACCGGCGAGCAGCGCAGCCCGCGGCAGGAAATCGAAGAAACCGCCGATGCCGAGGCCGATCAGGAGCAGTTCGACCGGATTGCCCACGGCACCTTTGTTGATGTTCAACTGCGTGATGTAGTGATGCGGTGCGTGGGTCAGCCACAGCGGGTACCAGTTATGCATCCCGCGATGCATCCAGTATTGCCCGAAATCGAAGATGAATGAGATCAGGAAGGCCTGAAGCAGAAGCGGCAAGCCAGTGAACCACGCCAGCTTATCCCAGTCGAAGGATGTCTGAATGGCTTCGATCATGGCCCCGTCGCCGATGTAGCCTTCGATCAGACGAAGTACGGTGTAGCCAAGTCCGACGTAGAACAGATCACAGGTCAGTTCCTTCCAGGTCAGGCTCCAGCTCTTGTGGCGCGGGCTCACCCATTCAAGCGCCAGCAACAGCACCTTGAAGCCAATGCCGATTCCGATGGCGGTAGAAGCCTTGGCGATGGAATTGGGGGCGTAGTACCAGAACGCTATAAGCCCGAGCAGCATCGCAGGCTGGAACCATGTGAAGACGAACTGCTTCACCGGACCACCTTGCACCTTGGGAAGGTTTTCCCAACCAACGGTTACCGGAGCATCAGCTCCGATCACCCTGTTACCGACACGTACTCCGTTCATCTTGACCCTGCTTTTTCGATTGTAGAACGAAGAATGTCCGAAACCCCGCAGACGGGGCATACGTCATTGAACGTATGACCCGCTCAAAGAGTGATCGGCAGTGAACGAATGCGATTTCCCGTCAGATCGAAAATCGCATTGGCAAGCGCCGGCAAAACCGGTGGCAGCGCTGGTTCGCCAAGGCCGGTTGGGGGATGGTCGCTTTGCACGAACTCGACGTCGATTTGTGGGGTCAGCGTGTTGCGGGCAACCGGATGATCGTGAAAATTGGATTGCTGCGCCTGTCCATCGACGAACGTAACTTCCTGCCCGAATGCCTGGCCCAGCCCGTCGATGATCGAGCCCCGCACCTGATTGAACGCCGCCGACGGATTTATGACGTGCCTTCCGATGTCGCCTGCTGCCCAGACCCGCGAAACGGCCAGTTGTCCGTTCTGCCGGTGAACTTCGACCACTTCGGCAAAATATCCCATATGGCTGAAATAGAACGCCATGCCTCGCCCCGTTCCGGCCCGCTTTGCCTTCTTCCAGCCGGACATTTCCATGACCTTTTCGATCACGCCCCGCACCCGGCCAGTGTCAAGCCCGGGCCTATGGGGATCGGGGGACGGCACGATGCGCGGCTTGCCCAGCAGTTCGATCATCAGCGTCGGCAGATCGCGGCCACCGGCACGCGCAACTTCGTCAAGGAAGGACTGGCTGGCAAAAGCGATGGCGTTGGAGAACGGGGCGCGCAGCGGTCCCGTCGTGATCATCGTGTCGATATTGCTCTGGCCAAGCAGCAGGTTGTCGACCAGTCCCGCCGGGAACTCATGCCCGCCCATCGCGCCACTGCGGACCGGTTTGCCATTGGTCTGAAAGCCGACGAGGTGGTTGCTAAAGCCGATCAGGCGCCCATTTTCATCCAGTAACGCCTCATAGGAATGCCAGCCGCCGGGACGATAGAACCCGTGCGTCGTGTCCGCCTCTCGCGACAGGATCAACTGTACCGGCGTGCCGGGCACCTGCTTTGCAATCGCGGCAGCCTGAACCATCGTGTCATTGATGAGGCGGCGCCCGAAACCGCCGCCCATTCGCGTCAGGTGTACCGAGATCGCGGATTCTTCGATGCCCAGAGCCTGCACAATAGACGTGATGCCCTGCTGCGGCCACTGCGTCGGTGACCATAGCGTGAGTTTGCCATCGGCATACAGCGCCGTGCAGTTCTGCGGTTCCAGCGCCATGTGGTTGATGAAAGGATAGCTGTAGTGCGCCGCAATCCGCTTTGCAGCCGTGGCCCGCGCCGCGTCGATGTCTCCATCGCGGCGAACTATATTGACCGGCGGCTTGTCGAGCATTTGCGCAGCCTTGGCCGCATAAGCCTCGCTCGAATGGCCCTTGCCGTGGGCATCATCCCACTTCACGTCCAGCGCGTTGCGGGCCTCATAAGCCAGCCACCAATGCGTCGCGAGGATCGCCACGCCGTCGACCAGCTCATTGGGATTGCCATTCCCTGCCACGGTGAAAGCATGCTTGACGCCAGGCTGCTTCAACACGCCGCTCAGTTCTGCCTTCACAAGCTTCGCCCCGATTGCCGGACTGCGCTCGTAATAGGCGTAGAGCATGCCGGGCAGGCGCGTATCGATGCCGTAGATTGGTTCGCCGCGCACTATCTGTGCGGAAAATTTCGGCGTGGCAGACGTGCCGATCAGCTTGAACTGATCCGGCGACTTGAGCGCAACTGTCGCCGGATCGACCGGCGCCAAATTGGCGGCTCGTGTGGCAAAATCGCCATACGACGTTGAACGGCCACTGGCCTTGTGACGAACGAAACCCTTTTCCGTTGTCAATTCGCTGACCGGAACGCCCCACTCCACTGACGCGGCGCGGACGATCAAGTCGCGGGCCAATGCACCTGTCTGCCGCATCGGAAGCCAGTTGGTCGGCACCGCAGTGCTGCCACCCGCCCACTGTTGGCCGTAGAGCGCCTGATTGACGTCAGCTTGCTTGACGATCACCCGATCCCAGTCGGCATCCAGTTCCTCGGCGATCAGCATGGGCAGCGTAGTACTGATACCCTGCCCGATCTCAGGATTTTTGGACATGATGGTTACGGTGCCGTCTGTCGCAATCGACACAAAGGCATTCAGCGCGGCGGCGGGAACAGCCGCGCCTTCGGCCGTCGTCGGGCCCGCGCCCAGCTGAAAGGGTATCATGGCGCTGAGCGTCAGCCCACCGCCAGCGAGCGCACCCACCTTCAGAAATCCGCGGCGGTCCAGAAGAGCTATCTCAGGCATGTTGGGTTTCCGAAAGCTTTTGCGCTACGGAAGCCACGGCCTCGCCTATGCGATGATAGCAGGCGCAGCGACAGATATTGCCTGCCATAGCTTCAGCCGCTTCCTGACCTCCGATGCGCGGATTTTCCGTCAGCACCGCAGCGGCCTGCATTATCTGGCCTGCCTGACAATAGCCGCATTGCATCACGTCGTGATCCAGCCACGCTTGTTGCAGCGCCGCGCCGACCTTCGTATCGCCCACCGCCTCGATCGTGACGACCTTGGCAGGACCAACGGCTTCCAGCGGAGTGCTGCAGGACCGGACGGCGGTACCGTCGAGGTGAACGGTGCAGGCTCCGCATTGCGCCATGCCGCATCCATACTTGGTGCCGAGCAGCCCGAACTCGTCCCGCAGCACCCAAAGCAGCGGCATTGTTCCCGGAAGGTCGGTCTGCCTGTCCCGGCCATTGACGTTGATCGTGAAGCCCATCGGTTATTATCCAGTCCAGCCAAGTCGTTTATTGGTATGGTCACAACAGCGAGGAACTGCCCAATTCGGGAGGACGCCCCCCACACCCTGCTCTTAATGCGGCGTTCTAGTTTACAGCAGAAGCAGATTTATCCTGCTGCTTCGCCTTGTAGGCGTCAATCATCGGCTGGAACGGGAACAGCATCTGTTCCTTGATCGACAGCCGCCGGCGATCATCCTGCCCGACAACTGACGCCTCGCCTTCCTGATAGGTGCCGAAAATGCGGTCCAGCACGATCAGCGAGTTGGCGTAATTGGCGCGCGTATCTTCGAATGGCACCGAGTGATGAAGGCTGTGGTTGCGGATCGTCGTGAAGAAGAACGAATAGAACAGCGGCGGATCGGACTTCACGTTTGCGTGAGCGAAAGTCGAAATCACGCCAAGGCAGTTGAACGCACAAAACAGCGCAGTTGGCTTGATATCGAACAGGGCAACCACGCTGAGGCTGATCAGGAACAGCTCGATCGGATTACCGATGGCCCCCTTGGCCGCGTTCAGCTGCGTGATGTGATGATGCGGAGCATGGGTCAGCCACAGTGGATGCCAATTGTGCATGGCCCTGTGCATCCAGTACTGGCCGAATTCGATCAGCAAGATCACCAGCGCAACCTGCGCCAGGAACGGCATCTCCATGGCCCATTGGGTAGTAATGCCCAGTGCCTTCTTGGCGGATTTCAATGGATCGTCGGCCAAAGCGCTCGACACCCACGCTATCACCGTGGAGTTCAGGACGACGTAGAACAGGTCGGTAAAGAACTCCTGCTTGTTCATGCGCCACCCGGCGTGCCGTTCGTGAACCCATTCAAGCAAAAGAACGGTCGTCGTGGTAACCGCCGACACCAAGATCACGGTCCAGGATTGCTTAAGCAAAGCCTCAGGCCCGAACATCCAGAACAGGACGACCGCAAGTATCATCAACGGCGGCACGAGGTTGAAGAACTTTTGCTTCATGGCAATCCTACCTTCGCCGGCCCCTGTTAGCAGGGTTATGCGCAAAATTCGATGCAACCGATAAGTTAAACACCCCAAGGTGGGCGGGACCCCATTCAAGGCCCCGCCATCCCCGTCAGTAGCGCATGCGGAAATCGACACCCACGCGGCGCGGCGTCAGGACGCTGCGGGCGTAGTAGCGTTCGACAACGTCGGTCCGCACCTGGTTGAACGAGCTGATGTCGTTCGAGATCGCGGTAACGGCGTACTTGTCGAAGATGTTGTCCGCGAAGATGCCAACGTCGAACCGTTCGGAGCGATAGGTAATGGCCGCCCGGTGCGTCACGTAGTCAGGAATGACCTCGCCATTACCGCGCAGGCCGATGCGGGAATATACGTTTCCGACATAGGCCGTCGCCCAGTTCGCCTCGATCTCCGCACCGTCTTCCAACGGATAGGTGTAGGTGAGCTGTGCGCTGGCAGCATGCTTCGGTGAACCGGGCAGGCGATCCCCAGCAAAGGCGTCGTATGCCACGCCCTGGCTGACCACCACAGACGGTGCATCCCCGGTAAGGTGTGCATCCGTGTAGGTGTACATGCCCTGCAACGACAATTCAGGCGTGATCTTGAGCAGGCCCGAAACCTCAAACCCCTTCGACACGGCGTCATTGCCATTCACGGTAACGCCGACCGCACCGTACACTGTCTGTGTCTGGATCTGGACGTCCGTCCAGTCGATGTGGAAGGCAGAGACTGTAAACTGGAGCCGCTTGTCGAACAGGGCACCGCGAACGCCGAGTTCCATGTTCTCCGTCTTGTCTGGCTTGTAGACCAGTTCATTGGGCATCGCGCAGACGTTCTGCACGGTGGGATCGATCGGCAGCACGCATGGCGCAACGCGGTTCACATTGCCGGTGCGATAGCCCGTGCTGTACGTGAAATAGGCCATCAGGTCGGGGCTGAACTTGTACGACGTGTTGGCCTTCCAGACGATGCCGTCGTCCTTGGTCTGGCCCGACTTGATGCGGCTCGGGGCGAACACCACCAGCGGATAGGGCGTGCGTCGGATGCCTCCACCGGTCAACGGCGTGTCGGTGCCGCCTTCCGCAAACGCATCATACTTGAAGTAGCGAATGCCGCCCGTAACCTGCCATCCATCGGTGATCTGGAAAGTGCCTTCGCCGTAGCCGGCCATTTCCTTCGTCCGGGTATTCACGAATGACATGTATTCGAGATTGTCCGGACGATAGACCCCGAAGAAGTCGGGCAGGCCCGGCGTATATTCGCGATATTGGCTGCTATAACGAAGGTTGTTGTAGAAGCCGCCAACCACCCAGCTGAACGGCCCGCCGTGGGTCGATACCAGGCGCACCTCGCCGTTGAACTGCTTGTAATGTATGTCCGAATTGTTGAACGAGGAAAACTGTGGGAACGCCTCGTAGCCATAGTCTAGGTCGAGCAGCAGATCGGTGTTGTCGTTCTGACTGACATTGTGCTGGTTCGTCCATGCCGTAGTGGCGACGATCTGGGCGAAGCCCAGGCCGACATTGAATTCTGCAGCGTAGAGATCGGACTTGCGGTCGGTCGGCTCCTGATAGCGCCACGGGGCCTCGTACTTACCCGTGCCCAGCACACCTGCGCCATTGGCCTGACGCCCGCCTGATTTGGTATTCTGGTGAGCATAGGTCAGATACATCTTGAGGTCAGGATTGGCCTCAAGCAGCAACTGATTGCGCGTGGTGAACGTGTGATCGTAGTTCAGGTCCTTCTTGCGGTAAAAGTTTTCTGACTGCTGCTCGGGAGTGCCGAAAGAGCCTTCCTCTGCCGTTGGCCCTCGCACAGGCTGGGGATCGGATACGCCCGGCTGACGCAGCAGATAGTTATAATCCATGAAGCCGGGATTGAGGAAATACCCGACCGTCGAACGGAACGCGATGTGGTCGCGCATGATCGGAATGTTGACCGTGGCGTCGACATTGACACCCGGATCGGAACTGTGAGCCTGACCGAATGCGCGGGCATGAACGTCGATGGAATACCTGTCGGTTTCCGGACGGTTGGGCATGTAACGCACCGCGCCGGACAGCGTGCCGAGGCCATAGAGCGTGCCCTGCGGGCCTTGCAGAACCTCCACACGAGCGATGTCGAGCAGCTTGAAGTCAAGGTAGAGCGGCACTTCACCCAGGTAGATGCCTACCGAGTTGTTAAAGTTGCTGCCGCTGGCATCCGCGGTCGAAAGGCCGCGCATGATGATGTTTCCGGTAGAATCAGCACCGGTATCGGTCACGGTCAGACCCGGCGTGAAAGCGGCCAGATCCTTGATGTCATCGATCCGCTGCCTTGAAAGCTCTTCAGCTCCCACAGCGCTGATATTGATCGGCGCGTCCTGCAGTGTGGTTTGCCGGCGGGTCGCCGTCACGGTGATTTCATTGGCGTCCGCTTCGGCAGAGCTGTCATCTGCCGCGCTTTGCGCGAATGCCTGCGTGGTACCGGCGCCAAGAAGCGCAGTGGCACAAAGCAATGTTTTGCGAAACGATTTCCTAGTCACCTCGAGCCCCTTGCTGTTAGGCCTCTCGTAAGTGACATCCCTTCCCCTAGACGCGCTCTTAAGGCGCTTTTGAATTTGCGACCCGTGGCTCTGGAAGCCTCCGGAAAATATCATCTTCACGCATCTTGCTGCAATGCAATGCAACCGCAATGGTCATTTGACGTAGATCTGGGAGGTTATTTCAGGCTCGACGCCTCGTGAAACGGGGCGCGTGAAATTTGGCGAATGCGGCCGCCCCAACGGGCAACACTACGCATCCTACAAAAATTCAAACCCTTATATCCTACCGGGAATCAACCTAGCGTTTGCGATCCCTTCTTTTGTTGCGCCGCCTTCCTGAGCGACGACTCATACGGTATGGATATTACGTCTCTCGTCAAGCGTAATAATGCTGCAAAGTGGGGTGGCGCCAAAAATTTTGTTGCACTGCATCAATTCCGTCACATTCGCGGTTGTTCGGCCCTGCATGAGGCCACCGTACGCTTCCCTCATCGAGAACGCCGGGACAGTGTGGTGTCCATCAATCTGAGAGCCGGGCACCCCAGATCACGGAATCACCGCGCACCAGCTCGGAGTTTTGATATTACGATGAGGCCATCAGGTAATATTTTGTGGTGGACAATGTTATCGCCAGCAGGAATGCTGCAGTGCGAAAGGGGATCGATTCTTGATCCTTGTGATCGTTCAACGAGCAAGATCGCACTCCCCGGCCCGGGCGCACGGCGCGCAGCACATCAAGGATTTGAGGGGTGAACATGCGAATGACCAAGGGAATGATCGCAATGGTGGCTGCCGGCTTGGCCTTCCCGATGGCGGCCCACGCCGCCGAGGAAGCTCAGGTCATTTCCGTGCCCGGCTTTGCAGATTTTCTGGCAATCGACGGGGACAGCGTATGGGCGACAAACAAGGGAAAAGTCGAACGCTGGTCCAGAAAAGGCAAACTGGCCGAGGTCCCCATGGCACGGCCCTGCGGCGCCATGACCATCGCCTATGACGCGTTGTGGGTCGCAGATTGCAAGGATAGCACGCTCAACCGGATCGACATCCGGACGGCGAAAATCACTGCCACCATCCCCACCGGCATCGCCAACCCCGCCGGTGAGTTAAACGTTGCCGCCGGGGCAGGCTCCATATGGATCGCCAGTGACAACAAAGGCGTGGTCAGCCGCGTCGACCCCGCCACCAACAGCATTATAGCCACCATCCCGGTCGATCCCGGCACCTGGTTCCTGACGTTCGGGTTCGATTCACTGTGGGCGGTGAGCAGCGACGAGAAAAGCGTTCAGCGCATCGACCCGGCCACCAATGCCGTGGTGAAGAAAACCGCCTTGGGCAATCAGCCCGGTTTCCTCGCCGCTGGTGAGGGCGCAGTCTGGGTTCAGGAACAAGGCGACGGCACAGTCGCCCGAGTTGATCCGCAAAGCGGCGACGTGACCGGCCGCGTGAAGGTCGGCGCAACGTTGAAATACGGAGACATCGATACCGGCGGCGGGAAGGTTTGGCTGCGCACTACCGAAGATCAGACTTTTGTCGTGATCAACCCGGAGTCGCTGACCGTCCTTTCACGGAGGGGGAAGCCTGCGGGCAGCGGCGCGCTACGCTATACGAGCACTGGCGTCTGGACGTCGGAACATGACGTGCACACCCTGACGTGGTGGCCGGCACCGGCCACCGCCAAAGCAGACTGAACTGAAAGCTGATCGGCCGCACACCCACCTCTTTGCGGGTGTGCGGCCAAGATTGCCGGAATCAGCGAGCAGAGGCGAGCTGGACCCTGGAGGAGCCAGCAGCCGAAGCCTGACGAGCCTCAATCTTGTTGCGGATGTCTGCAACCACCTCAGCGCGGCATGCGCGGGCCTGCTCATTCAGAGCAAGGTGGACGGTCGCAAGGCGATCACCGCAAACCGTGCGCGCGGCGGCGTCCATGCGGATCGCGAGACGCTGCTGCCCATCGGCGGTCGAAAGATCGATCCCATCAAGACGCAGGACGGTCTCATCCTGCGCTAAGGGATTTTCGCTTGCGGCAACAGCCGGAGTGGCCAGCGAAAGAACGGCCAGAGCCGCAAAAGCAGTCTTCATCATCTTCTCTCCCAAGCAAAACTACAATCACCAGAATGGCGATTGGGGCGCGCCCATAGCTGCGCCCTTGCGTCCTGCCAATACAGGAAAAAAGCCCGGAAAAGAACGCTTTTTCAGCGTGCGGTGACAATCAGGGTAGCTAGATTGGGCACATGACCCATAAGTCCGATCGGGAGACTGGCCTCGGAATTTGATTCCGTAATACCGTCAGGCTGCACCACGGTAACTGCAACGCTGCGTGAGTAAGGTTCGGCCCATGCCCGCACCGCATTCAGCGGCAGGCGCGCCTGCCAAGCCCGTCTGCCCTCTACCGCAACTGGGTGGCCGTTGACTGAAACCAGCGATTTCATATTTTCCCGCTGCCCGGTAATAAGCAGGCAGCTTTCATCGCCGCAGGAAACAAGACGCGTTTTCGGAATTGGTTCAGCCATGGCGGTGGACGAAAGAGTTGCTGCCGCGATGGCTGCGAAGACCGGGCCGAGGAAACGTCTGGAAAGAACCATTCGCGGATTGTGCTGCAGGCGCACACACTGCGATATAAGGCGTTTGACGTAGCTTCCGCCTTCAATCCACCGCTATGCTCGCGTCTGCAAAAAAACGTCGGACAGGCTCCAGCGCTTCGGCGTGCCGCTTCCACCGGGCGACGGAATCGCCATAGATCGGCCGCCGAACTTGCGCGGCACTCGGCGTAGAAACCGGTGCAGTATTATCGTGGAACGACAGGCAGGCATCGTTCCAGTCCAGTCCGCAATGCGCAAGCAGCCGCTGCGTCTCGCCCTGCTGATCGGCTACCAGATCCTCGTACCGCGCTTCCAAAATCCTGCCCGGCAGCACTTCCCGCCAGAAATTCATCAGCCGATCGAAGCGGGCATAGTAGGCCGCGATGTCGAGAAGGTCGTAACTGTAATCGTAATACCGCGAACTGATGGCGAAGAGGTTACGAAAATTGCTGAGAACCGTGTCCATGGGGTGTCGGCGGAGGCAAATTATTCTCGCATTGGGCAGCGCGCGCGCGATAAATCCGGCATAGAGGAAGTTTCCGGGGAACTTGTCCGCGAATCGGGGCGCCGTTCCCCGCCGATGATGTGCAGCGCGGCGCAGGTAGTCGCGCCCAGCTTCCCCAACATCGCCCGTAGCAGCCTTGAGCGCAGTTTCGGGGTCCAGCACAACGCGGCTGGCAGTACCGGCGATGCGTTTCACGGCCAGCGGCATCGCCTGCAGTTCCCCTGCGCTTTCAACATCGGGATGCGAGGACAGAATCCGGTCCACCAGCGTCGTGCCGGTACGCGGCATGCCGATGACAAAAATCGGGGCATCGGAAGGGGCGTCCTTGACCCCTGCCTTGGCAAGGATGGGCCAGGCGGCTTCCATCGCATCGAAGTTGGCGGCGTCGCGCTCAAAGGCATAGGGCAGCGTTCTGCGGTGTTCGGTATTGGCGGCGTGCAGCACGTCGAACGCTCCGCGCTCATCACCGATATCTTCCAGTTCCTTTGCCAGCGCGTACCCGATCAGGAGCCGGTCATTGCCCCTGCTTGCCCTTCCCTGCACCTCGCGCAGCCGATCGACGTGGTTGCGGACTGGGTCCTGGGTTCGCAAGCTCGAGAGGAGGTGGTGCGCGCGGGCACTATCCGGGGAAAGTGCAATCAATGCCTCCAGCGCAGCATCAGCCTCCGCCACCTGGCCAAGGAAATTGAGCGTGACAGCCTGGTTGTAGCGAAACTCAGGATTGCGCGGTTCGAGCCGCACCGCTTCGGCGAAATGCGGCAAAGCTGCCGCATGGTTGCCCAGACGGGCATAGACGCAGCCCATCGTGTCGCGGCTCAGGGCATCGGACGGCGGCGCCAGCTCTGCATCGTGCAAAACTGCCGCCGCATCCCCGTCCAGCCGGACAAGGCTGTATAGCCGGGCAAGCTGGGCGCGATATTCGCCCTGCGGATCAAGAGCAACCGCGCGGCCTATATGCCCGATGCCCGCCTTCACCCGTCCAGCCGAGGCTTCTGCGATGCCAAGGAGGAAATGCCCCTCAGCGCAGTCCGGCGCCCTCGCCACCAGGGTCGCGGCCAGCCTGTGCACCGCCTGAAAATCGCCTCGTGCCAAAGCGCTTCGCGCCGCACCTGCATCGTCTGGCGAGGTCGGCCTGCCCCCCTTCACCCGTTCAACGCCCCTACCGCGATTGCCGCCGCTGAAGCCCGGTTTTCGACACCCAACTTCACGAATATCTGTTCAAGGTGCTTGTTCACCGTGCGCGGGCTTATCGCCAGGATTTCGCTGACCTCACGGTTTTTCTTGCCCCGGCTGATCCAGAGCAGCACCTCTGCCTCACGCGTGGTCAGACCATACCGCGCTCCCAACAGGCGCTCCTGATCGCCCTCGCGCTGCTCGGCCAGGCGAAACAGCCACTCGTCGGCAACCGTGCGCCGCAGGAACGTGCACTCAAGCTTCGTGCCCTCGACATCAACGGCAACACGCGCACCAAAGGCAGGACCGGAAGCCTGAAGCCGGCGCAAGGGTGCAGCCAGCATGGGAGGGAGAACGTTGTCCTCGATCTTCCAATCAGGAAACAGCCGCTCAATACTCGCCGTGGCCATCGGCGTAAGCCACAGCGCCCGACCGTCTCCATCGATGCCGAAGGATGGGCGGCCACTGGTATCCAGTGCCATCTGACTGGCCTGTGCGATGCGAGCGTTGGTCAGATGGGCGCGCACCCGTGCTCGCAGCTCATCGACAACGATAGGCTTGTGGACATAATCGACCCCGCCTGCCTCAAACCCGCGCAGGACGTCCTCGGTCTCTGTGAGGCCGGTCATGAAGATAACTGGCAGATGCCGGAAACGCGCGTCAGCCTTGATCCGGCGGGTCGTCTCGAACCCATCCAGCTCCGGCATCACGGCGTCCATCAGCACAAGGTCCGGCGTCACATGCTCCAGCAGGTCCAGCGCCGCCCGGCCATCGATTGCAATCAGTACCGTCATCTCCTCTGCTTCCAGCGTGCGGGTAAGAAAGCGGAGGGAATCCGGGGCGTCGTCCACAACAAGGATTGTTGGCCTCGCGCTGATGCGAGCGGAGTTATCGAGGCTGTACATCGTCGAGCAGTTTCATAAGCGAGCCAAGATCAAAAGCACCTAAATGATCCCGCATCGCGGCAACCACGGCCGCACTTTCAGGTACGTCAGCTGCAAGCTGGGTCAATGCCTCCTCTATCCCGCGTACATGGCCAACTTTTGCCAGCCCCCGCAACATTTCGACCATAGGGGCAGCGGCTTCCGGAAGCTGACCGACGGTATTAGCCGCCTTGCCATGCGCGTCGCCTTCGAACTGCCAGTCGAGCTGGAGCTGTCGGCCGATCAGGTCGAGGAGGGTCTGAAGATCAACGGGCTTGGTCAAGAACGCATCATGGTCTGACCGATCATCATCGCCTGCGTGAAATTCATGGGCGTTGGCGGAAACCATCACGATGCGAAGCGCCGGGCCCTGCGCGGCGCGAAGCTGGGACGCAACTTCCCATCCGCTGAGTCCCGGCATCTGGATATCCAAAAGTACGATGTCCGGCACGCAGCGGTTGGCGAGGATCAAGCCTTCTGTACCCTGAGAGGCCGAGAAGACCTGGAAGCCGAGGGGGCGAAGGAGGCTTTCCAGAGCCGATGCCTGCGCGGGATCGTCGTCGATCACCAGCACCGTCTTGCGCGAACCCGCATAGCCGCTCACCGGACGGTATTCCGCGGCACCGGCGGGAGCGGAATTGGGTTCGGGCAGGAACACACGAAGTTGGAACCGGCTCCCTGCGCCAGGCGCTGACGACACGAAGATCTCCCCGCCCAGTATGCGGGCAAGCACGCGGGTTATGGCAAGCCCCAAGCCAATGCCGGGCTGCAACTGCGCTTCGGGTGAGTTGCCCCGCTCAAAGGGTTCGAAAACCCGTTCCAGATCCTCGGGCGCGATACCTATGCCGGTGTCGGCCACCTCTATGTCCGCAACCTGGCTGCGATAGGAGATCGATAGGGTCACCCCACCTTCCCGCGTATATTTGATCGCGTTGGATAGCAGGTTGATGAGAATTTGCCGCAGCCGCTTCTCATCGGTTCGGACCAGACGTGGCAACCGCCCCTTGACCTCATAGTCGAAAGTCAGGCCCTTTGCTTCAGCCTGCATGCGGAACATGTCGATGACATGGTCGAGAAAGGCAGGCAGCGGCACGATGTCGGAGCGGACCGTGAGTACGCCGCTTTCTATGCGTGAGACTTCAAGCAGGCCTTCTACCAGATTGGTGAGGTGTTCAGCCGATCGCCGGATCACTCCGCCAGCCTCTGCTGCCGAAACCGCCCCCTCGCGCTCCAGCAGTTGGGCATAGCCGTAAATGGCGTTCAGCGGTGAACGGATCTCATGACCTACCGCAACCAGATACCGGGTTTTGGCGGTAGAGGCGAATTCCGCAGTTTCCTTGCCGCGCTGCAATTCCTCGAACCTGGCATGGCTCGCGGCAATCTCTTCTCGAAGTATCGCCGCCTGATGTGCGCTCCTACGAAGAGCCAGCAAGAGCAGGCAGGCGACGGCACCTAATATGACACTTGCGGCCAGGGCAGCCCAATGAGTGCTGGAAACCGCGGCCAACTCAGCCCCTCCTTGTGGCGAATTGACGAGCACAATCCGGCCTGCAACCTACGAAACGAGCCCGTGCGTCGCGGCGAAGACAAACATGACCACCATGAGCTGCCTGATGTCTGGTGCGTCGCATAACTTGTCCAGGCGTTGAGCCAAGATAGGGTTGTTCAGCTTTCATCGTCGGTCAGGCAATCAGAACACCAGTGGGCCAGAGATCTACGAACCGTCACCCAGAGACGGCATGTCGCAGGTAACGTGCGGACCGTATTGATATTACAAATTTGATCAAGCGTAATATTTTAATCCATCGCCGTTGCCGCGAATCTTGCGATCGAGGAGTCTCCAAGCGGTTAACTCGTGCGTAGACGGGCCAGGCAATATCGCCAATGGCGCGGTCTGGATTGTCAGCAGACAGCGCAATGTTGAGCAAGCCCCGCGAACACCTCGTCAGGAGAGGGTGGCAAGGCATTGGCAGCCCATCTCAGCGGCTGTTGATCATTTCCCGCAGCGCCAGTTTGTTCACCTTGCCTGTTGGGCCGAGCGGGATGGCGTCGAGGAAAACGAACTCGTCGGGCATCCACCATCTGGCGATGCGGTCCTTCAGGAACTCGCGAAGCTCTGCTTCGGTCACTTTCGCGCCGCCGCGCTTTTCGACCACAAGGACCGGGCGTTCGTCCCACTTGGGATGCGGCACGCCTATCGCGGCGACGTTGGCAACGGCAGGGTGTGAGAGGGCGATGTTCTCGATCTCGATGGAACTGATCCATTCTCCGCCGGACTTGATGACGTCCTTGGCGCGGTCAGTGATCTTCATGGAACCGTATGGGTCGATGGTGGCGACATCGCCGGTATCGAAGAAGCCATTGTCGTCGAGGATTCCTTCGCCGTCGCCGCCGAAATAGCTGGCTGCCACGGCGAACCCACGAACGAGCAGTTTGCCGGGTGCCTTGCCGTCACGAGCAATTGCGCCGCCGTTGTCATCGACGAGATCGATTTCGACGCCGAAGGGCGGACGGCCTTGGCGGAGCTTGTGTGCGACGCGCTCTTCCGGCGGGGTGTCAGCGAGTTGACGAGGTAGGGTGCAAACGGTGCCGACGGGCGAAGTCTCGGTCATGCCCCATGCGTGGACAACCTCCACACCGTAATCGTCCTCAAAGGCGCGCAAGATGGCTTCCGGCAGAGCAGCGCCCCCGATGATGACGCGGCGCAGATAAGGTAGCGAGAGCTTCTCCACACGCAGGTGATCAAGCAGCGACAGCCACACAGTAGGCACCGCCGCGGTGAAAGTTACCCGCTCGCGATCGAGCAGTTCATAGACCGAGGCACCGTCGAGCTGGCCGCCCGGCATGACCATGGCGGCACCGGCCATCGGGCAAGCAAAGGCGAGGCCCCAGGCATTGGCATGGAACATCGGCACGACAGGCATGACTATGTCGTCGGAACCAATGCCCAGGGCGTCCTTGCCCTTGGCCATCAGTGCGTGGAGTACGTTGGACCTGTGCGAATAGAGCACGCCCTTCGGATTACCGGTGGTGCCGGAGGTGTAGCAAAGTCCGCAGGCGACATTCTCATCGAAGCCGCCCCATTGCAGGACTGGACCGCGCCCCGCGATCCAGTCCTCATAACATAGCGCATTGAGCGAATTGGCGGGCATGGCATCGCGGTCCGCGATGATGACATAATGCTCCACCGGTAGCCGGTCCCGGATGGCTTCGACAATCGGCACGAACGTGGTGTCGAGGATCAGGGCGCGATCTTGTGCGTGGTTTGCGATCCAGGCGAGCTGGTCAGGGTGGAGGCGCGGGTTAAGCGTATGAAGCACCGCGCCAATGCCCATGGTGCCGTACCAGCACTCCATGTGGCGCTCACTGTTCCACGCGAGCGTTGCGATCCGCTCGCCCGGCTTGATGCCAAGATCGAGAAGCGCGGCCGAGAGCTGCTTGGCGCGACGATGGATCGCACCATAGCTCGTGCGGTGGATCGAGCCGTCCGTGCGGCGCGAGACTACTTCGGAAGCCGAGTGGACGTTGGCGGCGTGATCGAGAATCCGATCCACCGTCAGCGGCCAATCCTGCATCAAACCGCGCATCTGGGATGTCCGTAAAATGACGGCCCGCCCACTTGCCTTGAGCAAGCGAACGGGCCGTTCGGGAGTTTAGAATCTGTAGGTTGCCGAAGCACCGTAAGTGCGCGGATCGGCGTGCAGCACGCGAACGGCGGTGCTACCCGGGAAAATGCCGTTGCGAAGGCCGAGTGGGCCATCCAGCACCTGGTAGAGGTTGCCGTTCGAGTACTGCGTATTCGTCAGGTTGTTGCCGAAGATCGAAAGTGACCAGCGGTTGTCGGCTCCGTTGAGCGTGGCGCGGGCGCCAAGCAGGTAATAGCCGTCCTGAATGGTCTGCGGGTTGGCGTCGGTGACCAGACCGTAGAACTGATCGGAGACCCATGAGAGGTTCGCGTTGAGGTCCAGCGTCATGCCGCTGTCACCCAGATCGTTGGTCCAGTCGACGGCGACCCGGCCGCTGAACTCGGGCGAGAAGGTGTTCGGCTTCCCCTTCAGGTTCTGCGTGGCACCAAGACCGGCCGCCGTGCAAACTGCGGGCGTTGCTGGCGGCGGGACGCAACCCGGGAGGCCAGTTCCGTTGGGGTAGTTGCGGAACTCAGAGTCAAGATAGGCAAGCGACGCGGTGACCCGGAAATCGGGAATCGGCGAAATAGTCGTGTCGAACTCGAAGCCCTGCTGGCGCAGCTTGCCTGCATTGATCACGTTGAAGCTGATGCCGTTGAACGTGCGGTCCTGATATCCGTCAATGTCCATGCGGTAGAACGTGACGTTCGCTGTGAGCGTTCCGTCGAGCCACTGGCTCTTGGCGCCAAGCTCGTAGTTGGTGGTCGTCTCCCGGTCGAACACGCGCTGGGTGGAGATGAGGTTGCCGCTGGTATCGAAAGTCGACAGCGGCACAGCGCTGCCGCCGCTGTTGTAGCCTGCCGACTTGTAGCCGGTCGACAGGTTGCCGAAGAACAGCAGGTCCGGGGTCGGCTTGTAGTTCAGGCTAACGCGGTAGGTGAAACGATCATCGTCGATGTCGGGAAACGTCAGTGCTTCCGGTGCCCGCAGCGCCAGGGTAAAGGGGCTGGATAGCTGGCGGTAGGTGCCATCCTTCTTGTCCTTGGTGTAGCGGCCGCCCAGCGTCAGATCGAGCTGGTCGGTGAAGTGCCAGGTAAGCTGACCATAGGCTGCATAGCTATCGACGGTCTGACGCACCTGTTGGTTGGTGGCATCGACGCCGCCCGTGGAAGCCAGGAAGGCATTGCAGGCGTTACGACCCGGGCCTGCGGCGACGAGCGCGTTGCAGTACTGCGAGTTCAGCTGGAACTTCTCGGAGAGCGCGTAGTCCTCAGTGAAGTAATAGAGGCCCGCGACAAGGTCGAGGTGGCCATCGAACCACTCGCGCACCGGTGAGAGGTACTGAAGCTCGTAGTTCTGGCTTTCCGAGCTGAAATTACCGGCGCGCGAAAAGAGCGGGACGGGCGTGAAGACAACATCGCCGTCGAGCTGGTCGCTCTGCCAGTCGCGGTAGCTGGCGATGAAGCGCAGCGTGCTGCCGTCCATGTCATACGACATGGTGCTGGAGATGCCCCACTGCTTGTCGTCGAGATCGGCCGTTACGTACTGGTTGAGAATGCGGTCGTTGAGATTGGTGTCGGGCAGCTGGCCGCCGAGCCGGGTGCGGAGCGCCGCGAGTTGGGCCGGTGACACAGAATTGGCGTCAAAATCCACGTTGGTGAACCCGTCGCCCTTGATCTCTGAGTAGTCGCCGCGAACGATCCATTCCAGATCGCCGAAGTGGCCTTCGTAGGTGCCGCGGAACGAAAGGTCGTCGGTGCCGCCGTACTGCTTGCCGTCGAGTGCGTTCTTCCAATAGCCGCCGAACCACTGGCCCATCCCCGCGATGCGGATCGCATGGTTCTCATTGATGGGAACATTGACATAGCCGTCGAGCTTGTAGCGGTCGCCGTTGCCGATCTCACCGGTTACGCGGCCCGAGAAATCGTCCTCGGGCGTTGCGGAGTGCAGCGAGAACGCGCCGACACTGGCGTTGCGGCCGAACAGCGTGCCTTGCGGGCCGCGCAGAACCTCGACACTGGACACATCGAGCATATTGCCGACGATGGCGCCGGGACGCGGGATGTATATTCCGTCGACGAAGACCGCCACAGAGGGTTCAATCGTGGTGTTGCTGGCCGAACCAATGCCACGGACGTTGAGTCGGAGGAACGAGGACTGCACGCCCTTGTTTACCTGCACGTTCGTCGCAACGCGGCCAAGGTCCTGCGCCGAAGCGACATTGGCTTTGATCATGTCCTCTTCGCTGAAGGCCGCTATCGAGATCGGCACATTCTGAAGGTTCTCTGCGCGCTTTTGTGCGGTTACCAGGATGACATTGTCTTCGGTGGCCTCGGCGGCTGCCGGATCCTGTGCTGTTTCGGCCGGAATTTCCTGCGCATGGGCAGCCGACGCCATGCCCAAGGCCGCGACAATAGCCAGGTTACTTGCGCAAGCGCGCATTGAAAACGACTTCATTCAGGAACCCCTCGTTATTGATTACTTGACTAGCTAGCGTCTGGCAGGTGGCGAATTTTCACTTTTGGTGACACGGACTTTGCAATCCGTGTCACGCCAGTCCCATCTTCAAAGCGACGAGAACCAGCGCGGCGAGAAAGACGGTCTCGACCACAACGAGCAGCACCGGCCGCAGTCCAACTTTGGCCAGCTCACCCAGCCGGGTCTTCAGTCCGATTGCAGCAATTGCAGTCACAAGGCACCAGCGGGACAAGGCATTTCCGGCGGCCGAGACCTCGGCTGGGATGGCGATAAGGCTGTTCACCAGCATCAGCGCGATGAAGGCGACAACAAACCATGGCAGCAGGGGCGGCCGCTCTGTCCCTTCGGCAGACTGGCTGCGGGAGATCTGGCCTGCGACCAGGATGACCGGCAGCAGCATGGCCACGCGCAGCAGCTTGACGATGGTGGCAGTGTCCCCCGTGTCGGGTGAAATGGCGTAGCCTGCGCCCACCACCTGCGCGACGTCGTGGATCGTTGCGCCAATGAAGATGCCCGACTGATGGTTATCGAGGCCGAAAGCGCGGGCAACAATCGGATAGGCGATCATGCAAATCGTGGAGAGCGCCGACACGCTGATCACGGTGAAGAGTGTCGCCTGCCCCTTCTTCTCGTGGGCAGGCAACGCGGCAGAGAGCGCCAGCGCGGCCGAAGCGCCGCAGATTGCTGTCGCACCGCCGGAAAGGAAACCGAATAGGGGATTGAAGCCCATCAGTCGCGCAAGAAAGGTCGCAGTCCCGATCGTTACGCAGACCAGCCCCAATACCAGAGCCACAGGGCCCCAGCCTAGCGTGCTCACCTGCTCCCAACCGATGCGCAGACCAAGCAATGCCACGCCAAGGCGCAGCACGACCTTGCACGTGAATTCAATGCCTGGGGCAGCTCGCTGGGAGTCGCTCAGGAAATTTAGCGCCATCCCCAGCAATAGGGCGAACAACATAACCGGTGCAGCATAGTGTTCCGAAAGGAACGTCGCGGCAGCGGCGACGACGAGCGCAATGGCTATCCCCGGCGCAAAGCTGCGCGCCGACCCATAAATTGATCGCATGTCGGGTTCCTGGTTCTAGGCGCTCTTGTGGCCGAGGTCGGAAAGGTAGGTGCGCCGCGCAAAGCCAAAGACGATGGCAGCAGCGATGCAGGTGATTGGCAGCAAACGGAAAGCACCGAGCAGGCCGATGCTATCTGCGATGCGGCCGGTAATGATTGGCCCCGGAGCAAGGCCCAGCAGGTTGTTTGCCAGCGTAAGCGTGGCGAATGCAGAACCATGGACGGCCAAGGGAGTCAGGTTGGCGACCATTGCGCCGGAAGGCCCCGTGGTCCCCGCGACAAGGAACATGGCGACGCCCAACAGCGCCAATTGCAGCATTCCGGGCTCGGCCTGGAACGCCAGCGCCAGTGCTACCGCTGTGGTGAGGCAATAGCCGATGGCCAGTCCGATCTTGCGGTCTGGCCGCTGACTGGCAAGCCGGTCACTTGCCATGCCGCAAAGGATCATGCCGGTGCCGCAAATTAGCAGCAGCACCGCCGCCGTGCGCGCGGCACGATCGACGGGCATCGCATAATAGCGGTTCAGATAGCTTGGCAGCCACGCTGGCAGGGCGCCTGCGGCGAATAGCTGCAAGCCGCTTGCAAGATAGGCCAGTTTGACGGTGCGGCCTGCAAAAAGCGCGCGCAGGGGAAGCTTCGTGCGGCCTTCCCCTTGCGTTCCGGGGATCGCTCCTCCCCCGAGCGAGGCAATGCGCTTTTCGCGAACGACAATTGGATAGAGGACCGCCAGGAGGAGGCCAAAGACGCCAATGACAGCAAAGGCGGCGCGCCACCCGTGGCTCGCGCCGATCTGGCCACCGATGGCGACCCCGAGAACCTGCCCGAACAACCCGCCCGCCATGAAGGCGGCGGACAGCGTTGCGCGAAGGCGTTGCGGGAACACGCTGATCACGACGGCGATGCCAACGCTGCCGTAGGCTGCCTCTCCGACACCGACGAGGACGCGGCCGAACAGCATCTGCTGATAGCTGCCAGCGACGGCGCAAAGCAGCGTGGCAAAGCTCCAGAGCGCCGCCATCAATGTCAGGCTGCGGACACGCCCCCAACGGTCGGCAGCCAGCGAGAGAGGGAAGGTCAGCAGTCCCACCATCAATGCGACGACGCCGGACAGCAGCCCAAGCTGTGCGTCGCTGAGCGCCCACTCCTCCTTCAGCAGGGGGAACACCGCGTTCAGCACCTGTCGCGCCATGTAGTCGGAGATCAGCAGCCCAAAGCTGAGAGCGAACACCGCCCAGCTGTAGGCCGTGACCTTGTCAGGCCCACCGGAGAACACTCCGGATTGTGCCGGGGCTATTGCCGCCATCTTCCTTGCCTCTCCCCTATTCCTACCCCGAGAGCGCCGGTCAGCGCGTACGTTGT
>JBEVKC010000097.1:0-38457 GCA_040509895.1 Novosphingobium sp.
AGGCATGTGGCAAGCGCTTCGTCGTCGGCGAGACGCATCGTGTGAATTCTCAGCGCGCCGGTGGTGTCCACTAGTCGGTGCAACGAAGTTTCCGGCCTTACGAGCGCATGAACCTCATCACCTCGATCAAGCAGCCGCCGAACGAGATGTGAGCCGATGAATCCGGCCCCGCCGGTAATCAGTATACGCTGCGCCATCGATCCAGCATCAGCTAAGCCCCAACCAGAGCCGGGCTGGGAAGCGGGACAACAAATTGCCCACCGCGCTCCAGAAATTCCTTTTGCTGCCCGCGAATCTCATCGAAGAAATTCCATGCCAAAACGAAAAGGACGTCAGGTTTTTCCGTTTCAATCGCACTGACCGGCTTGATGGGTATTCTTGTATTAGGTGAATACATATCATGCTTTAGTGCGTTCTTATCTACCAGGAAATCGAGGTATGAGCGGTCGATCCCGAAATAGGTAATCAACGTATTGCCTCTGGCCGAGGCGCCATACCCCGCAATCTTCAGCCCCTTGGCCTTCATGTCAGAGAGTTTCTCACGAAGATCAGCGCCGATATGCTCGACGCGCTTGACCAGCGCCTGGTAGGTAGAAGCCTCGAGCATCCCACCCGCGCGTTCCTCGTCGAGCATCTCCTGCACGATCTCAGCCTGCGGTACGCCCGCCGTCTTTCGCGTGAAGATGACACGCATTGAACCGCCGTGGATGTGCGGCAATCGGTGCACATCGGACACGACCATGTCGAAGAACTCGCCCAGCTTTACGAGGGATAGCAGGCTGAATTCGGAGACATGCTCGTGATAGATGTTGTCGAATTCGTTGTGGTCGATCAGTTCCTTGGCGCGCGGAACCTCGATCACGAACATGCCGTCGTCCGCGAGCAATATGTCGATACCACGCACGAATTTGTGCAGATCACCAATGTGATTGAAGGTGTTGGTGGTGACGATGATTTTCGCCTTGCCGTGCTTCTCTGCCACCTCGGCCGCGGTACCTGGATTGAAATAGCTTACATGGACGTTGACGCCGCGGGCCTTGGCCATTTCGGCAATATTTGCCGCGGGATCGATACCCAGCGTCTTGCAGCCAAGCGTATTGCATGCCGCCAGCAACAAGCCGTCATTGCATCCGATATCGACGATCAGGTCGGAGAGTCCGGCCTTCGCGGCCAGCACCTTGGCGAAATCCTGGAAATGGCTTTGCATGGTCGCTGCGCCCGACGGCACATAGAGATAGTGCCGGAAGAAGTCGGCCGGAATCTGGTCGGCGATCTCTATCAGTCCGCATTCTAGGCAAACCTGTGCATTGAGAGGGAACGCGGGTTGGATGCTGTCGATATCCTCTGGCTTGATGAGCATCTGGGCCGGGGCATGATTGCCCAGCGGCAGGAACAGGTACGGATCGGGCGCCAGACATGCGCGGCAGGCAGTCAGGCGATCCATCATGCCTTCTCCTTGAGGAACGATGCAGCGGTTTCGTAGACATGCCCAAGCTGGGCCTCGGTGAGCCCCTGATGGCAGCCAATGACAATACCGCCGCGCGTGACCAGGTCCGCCCACGGATAGCCGTCGACGCATTCCCTGCGCGGGATTGTCTTGAACCCAGGCTGGCGAAGGATGTTGCCGGTGAACACCGGGCGGGTCTGGATGCCGCGCTCTTCGAAATAGATCTGCATTTCGTTGCGCTGGAATGGCGCGCCGTCCCTCACTACCAGCGGAAAGGCGTACCACGTGACGTCCGCGCCGGGGATCATCGCCGGCAGATGGAAAAACTCCTCGTACTGCTTGAAGAACGCCTTGTGCCGATCGAACGTGGCTTGCCGCGATTTCAGGAAACCCGGCAGCTTCTTGAACTGGACCAGCCCAAAAGCGGCGCCCAGTTCCGACGGCTCGAAATTGTAGCCGATCATGTCGAACACATATTTCGCGTCATAGGGAATGCCATCGATGTCGATCCCGAACCGGGCATTGGCGCTTTCCGATTCCGCGAAGACCGATGAACGCCTGCCCCAGCCACGGAGAATTCGCGATCTCTGTTCCAGTTCTTCATTGCTGGTGCAGAGCATTCCGCCGTTGCCCGCGCAGTTGATGATATGAGCGCCATAGAAGCTCGTCGTGCAGATATCGGCGCGCTCGCCCGTCGGGCGGCCGTGCAATTTTGAATCAAGCGTGTCGGCGCTGTCCTCCAGCACCAGCAGGCCGTGCTTGTCGGCAATCGCCCGCAAGGCATCCCAGTCGGGAATGTTCCCCATCAGGTTCGGGATCACCATCGCCCTTGTTTTCGGCGTGATCATTTCCTCAACCTTCTCAATGCGGATGTTGAGGGTGTGGGGATCAACGTCGACAAAGGCGGGAACCAAGCCGTTCTGTATCTGCGAAGCGACCGTGGTTGAGAATGTAAGGGCTGGCGTGACGACCTCTGCCCCCTGCGGCAGGTCCATCGCCGCGATACCCAGCAGCAATGCCGATGATCCGGAATTAACCATCACCCCGCGCGACTTGCCGAACAGGGCGGCGATCTTGTCCTCGAATTCCTTGACGTTCGGACCGGGCAGAGTGGACGTGCGCAGCACATCGACGACGGCCACAACTTCCTCTTCGTCGCTTACGCTGAGCGCATAGGGAACGCGCATCCAGTTTTCGCGGGCATCGGCCTCGTTCTGATTAGACGCTAGCATGTGCTTACAACTCCGCGCTGACGGGCGTCCGGATCCCGTTTTTCTCGACGTAATGTTGGGTGAGCCGCGAGAGCCCTTCCTCCAGCCCGATCCGGGGCGACCAATCGGGGAAGAGATTCCGTGCCCGGGTCAGGTCAGGGCAGCGTCGCTGCGGATTGTCGACCAGATAGTCCGCATCCTCGCTGGGCTTGTGATGGACCTCGATAGGGGGACGGCTCAGAACGCGAGCACCTGTCCGCGAAACGGCCTCGGCAAGATCGCGCATCGATATCTCGACTTCGTCATTGCCGGTGTTGACCGCATCGCCGGAAAAATCGGACGCCAGCGTGCGTATCATCAGCGAAGTCGCATCGCTGATGTAGCAGAACGAGCGGGTTGGCGCGCCGTCGCTTAGCAGCTCGATCGGCCGGTCTTCCAATAGGCAGGTCATGAAGTCGGGCAGCACCCGGCGATCATCAAGCCTCAGCCCCGGCCCATAGACATTGAAGGGCCGGATGATCTTTACCGGCGTGCCGTAAAGCCGGTGGTAGGTGACCGCCAGCGTCTCTGCCAGACGCTTCGATTCATCGTAGCAGGCGCGCGGTCCGGTGCAGGATACGTACCCGCGGTAGTCTTCGGGAGTCGGGATGGAAGCAGGATCCGGGTCGCCGTAGATTTCACTCGTGCTCATGACGATGATGCCGCGGACGTCTCTTTTGCGGGCGAGTTCGAGGAGGTGCCGGGTGCCGTCAACATTCGCGCTGATCGTCTCCAGCGGAAACTGCCGGTAGACGGTAGGCGAGGCGATGCTGGCGCCGTGCACTATCCAGTGAACCTGCTCATCCACGTCGAGCGGGGTCGAGATGTCGTGGCGCATCAGGCGAAAGTGCGACGTGCCTTCCAGATGGGCCAAACGCTCGGGCAGGCCGGTTTTGAAATTGTCCAGCGCGATGACGCGGCAGGGTGCCCCGCCGCCTGTTTCGTTCCATGCTAGCAGCGTTTCGACGACGTAGCTCATTAGGAAACCACCGGCGCCGCTCACTAGGACAGTGGTTCCTGAGAAAGCAGGCAGTACTGCACGCAGGTCGGTCAGGAGTTCCCCAATGTCCTGTTGGGTGACACGCGAATAGAACTTCATGTTCGGCCGTCTCCGTCAAATCTGCTACAGGTCACCCGCCGTTCCCGATCTGGTGAAGCACGAAATCCTTGGGCAGCTTGATCGCTCGCAAAGAATTGCGCGCGTCGAATATGACGTTTCCGCGCATCGCGGCTTTTACCTTGGGCCAGTCAAGCTCGTCCCATTCCGGCCATGCCGTTCCAATCACCGCAACATCTTCGCCTTCCAGCGCGTCCATCGCACAACGCGCATATTTCACGGTGCCATTGAAAATGGGCTTCGCCAGGTCGGTTGATACGGGATCATAGACAGTCACTTCCGCGCCGCGATCGCGCAGTTGCTCAACAAGTCGGACCGCCGGAGAATAGCGCAGGTCGTCGGTGCCAGATTTGAACGCCAGGCCAAGCACACCGACCTTCCGCCCGTTGAAAGGTCCGATGCGGTGTTCGGCAAGGTCGAGCACGGCTTCGGTCCGCCCGGCATTTACCCGCGCCACTGCCTCTAGCAAAGGGGTCTCTGCGTCCAGCCCGCGTGCGAATGCAAGCAGCGCGGCGATATCCTTTGGCAGGCAGCTGCCGCCATAGCCGCTGCTGGGCCGCAGATAGGAAAGAATGCCGGGCCGGACGCGCTGTCCATCCACCACCGGCGATAGGCGCTTGTCGAGGTGGAGTGCGTCCAGCACCACTTCAACGTCTGCGCCCGGCATCTGCTCGCAGAGCGAAGCCAGTTCGTTGGAGAAGGAGATCAACGTGGCCAGGAGCGCATTAGAGGCATACTTCGTGAATTCGGCATTGCGCAAAGTCATCACCGGTTTGGGGCAATCGAATGGCGCATAGACCTGCCGCATGACCTCTGCCGCCTGATCGTCGGATGCGCCGATGACGATCCTGTCAGGCGCCATGAAATCCTCGATCGCGGTTCCCTCACGCAGGAATTCGGGATTCATGCAAAGTCCGATTTGCGCGCCGACCGGCTTCCCCGCAGCGCGCTCCAGCGCCGTGCGAACCACACCGTCTGTCGTGCCGGGAACGACGGTGCTTTTCACCGCCACTACATGATATGCGGACTTGGCCTGCAGGGCCGCACCGATAGCACTCGCCGCCGCCTCAATCTGCGACAGGTCGATGTGGCCATCGCGATCAGGGGTGCCCACCGCAATCAAGGTCACGTCCGTGGCTTGCACCGCTGCCGACAGGTCGGTCGTCGCTGAAAGCGAACCGGCCGAAACCGTGCCTGCGACCAGCTCTGCAAGTCCATGCTCGAAAAACGGCGCCTCGCCGCGCGAAATCTGCGCCACCCTCAGCGCCAGTTGATCAACGCAAACTACAGTGTGGCCCAGATGCGCCAGACAAGAGCCGGTCACCAAACCGACGTAGCCAGTCCCGATGATGGAAATCTTCATGGGTCCATTCAACATCAAGGGATTGCCACCGGTCATGCGGCTGCGGCTTTTGCCAGCCCGGGCTGGAACTGCATCCAGGGGGGCGCATCCGACTGGCACAGCTTTTCGAGAGTATCGCGGTCGCGGATCGTATCCATCGGATGCCAGAAGCCCTTGTGCTTGTAGGCAAAAAGCTCCCCATCAAGCGCCAGGTTTGTCAGCGGCGACTGTTCCAGCGGCTCTTCGTCACCGGGGAGGTAATCCAGCACACCGGGTTCAAAGACGAAATAACCACCGTTGATCCAGGTTTCGTGCTTGCGGACCTTCTCGGTGAACTCAACCACCTGATCGCCTTCGAGCTCCAGATTGCCAAAGCGCGCAGGCGGCTGGACTGCGGTAACGGTAGCAAGCTTTCCATGGGAACGATGGAAGGCCAGAAGGGCATCGATGTCGATGTTGCCTACACCATCCGAATAGGTGACCATGAAAGTTTCATCGTCCAGCCAGTCGCGCAGGCGCAGCAGCCGGCCTCCGGTCATGGTGTTGAGCCCGGTATCGACGACTGAAACCCGCCAATCTACTTTGGACCTGGGCCTCAGGGCCATTTCGCCGTTGCCGATGCCAACGGTGAAATCGTTGGTCATCAGGTGAAGCTCATGGAAGAAAGTCTTGATGGACATGGCCTTGTAGCCACAGGCCACGATGAAATCATGGTGCCCCCAATGATCGTAGACATCCATGACGTGGAGCATGATCGGCCTACCCGCCACTTCCACCATGGGCTTGGGAATACGGACGGTTTCCTCGGCAAGACGTGATCCAAGGCCGCCAGCCAGCAAGACAACTTTCATGGTCATACTTTCAGCGCAAATTGGTGAGCCAACAGGCGAAACATTGGCAAATTTTACGGGAGAGCAGGACATGGCCGAAATGCTCTTCGGGGGTACGCAGCTTTAGCCATCTGGCTGGCCAATCGGCTTAGCAAACGGGTAAGCCGCCCCAATTCGGATTTGCGAACAGGCGCATCGATCCTCGTTTTGTGCTGTCCGGTCTCGTCACCTCGCGATAGCCGCGCGATTGGGCATAGGCGAGGAAGGGCTGCTCAATCGGTTCATCCGGGTTGACGATGATGGCTGCGGGCGGATTTGCATCCAGAAACGCCCCCAGATCGCGCTCCGAGGTAGTCCGGTAGAACTGCCGGTCTGCAGGCGGGATGTAGTCCGCAACGCGGTAGACGAACTGCCCTGCGGCAAATTCAGGGTAGATGGATGCCCCTGCCTCCAGCGCCAGAACGGGGGAGAGCGTCGCAACCCTGTCACCGGGCTGCAGATTTGCCTGCTTCGCCAATGCCCGTGCCTCTCGATTGATCTTGATCCCCGACAACGTTGCGGGCCGCGCAAGGGCAGGCAATCCCGGCAGAATTCGCGATGCCGATCCGACCAGTGCAAGCAGCCCGATTGCAAGCAACATCGGCATCGCCTGCCTCTGCTCTGCCTCATCGAGACGCGCGTGCATGACCAGAATCGCCGCGATGACAAACGGGACGGGCGGCACGAAATATTGCGGGAAGGCAGGCGTCGGCACAAAGGCTACGACAAAGCCGAAGCCTATAATGGCAAGGAGCAGCAGCAGCGGCCAATGCCACAAGAGGCGGAGCCCGCCCGAGACGCCGCGCGCGAAGACGGGAATCAGGAATAGTGCAAGCAATCCGGCCATCGCCAGCAAGCTTGCATTTGACAGCCAGACATCCTCCGCAAGCAGCACCTTGGCCGTCACGGTATACATCTTCGGCTCGCTGGAATGCGCCCAGTATGCGGTCTGCAGTTCAGTGAAATAGCGCAGGGTATGGGCCACCATGCCCGGGGCATCGGCGGCAAAATAGGCGATTGAAGGGATGCCGCCTACTAGGCCGCCCAGCGCTAGCGGGATGAACGATCGGAGCAGCCGTTCCCGGAAGGGGCGCAGGGCCGGTGCAACAAGGGTCGTCACCGCGAAGCATGGCGCCAGAAAAACGTAATTGGCCTTCAGGCCGATGGCCAGCGAGACAAAGACTCCCGCAAGGAAGCTACCGGCCATCGACGGCGATGTGCCGTCCAGCCCACGGATCAGGAAATAGAAGGCCAGGAACACCAACGGAATCGGCAGGAAATTGTTGGTTACCAACATGCCTGGTTCGCCCAGCAGCAGTACTGTGCCCATGAGCAGGACCATGGACACCGCCGTTGCCAGTTTGCCTGCATTTAGGGCTCGCCCGATCAGCCACAAGCCCGCCAGCGCCGCAAGCCAGAACAGGAGCACGACAATCCTGCCTGTCAAAAGCAGATGTTCGGTGCCGGTAAGCCGATAGATGCCGGAAAGCAGGTAAGGGAGGTTCGGTAGGTGATTGTAGCCCAGATCGCGATAAAGATTGCCGGATGGCAGCCGGGCTGCGGCCGAAATGTACAGGTGCTCGTCGCGGTTCAAGGGATAGGCAAGCAGGCGACCGGCCAGCCCGGCAAACATCAGCATCAGGCCCACAATCGCCAATGGCTGCGCGATCCTGACCAAGGCTTGCGTCCCGTGCCGCTCTTGCCCGTTCGACTCTTCCATCATCATCCATTTGTGACCTGCAATTGACCGGCATGCCCATTTTGGCCCAGCCTGCGGTCCCGTGGCGAGCGCGAAGATGGCTTAATCATTTGGTAGAGCGGCCAAAATCGTCGCTTCGGCGCCTGACTCCCTAACGAGTTAGACCGAATGACCAAACCCGCCACCGCCCATATCTGGTAGCTTGGACCGGCTTCCTATTGAGCAAGAGCGTGGGCATGCCGTGACGGGTAAACACATTGCCATCGTTATTTCCGGCCTTGGCGCGGGTGGTGCGGAAATCGTGGTTACCCAGGTGGCGGCTCATTGGATTACGCAGGGCAATCGCGTTTCCATCCTGGCGTTTGACACACCCGATGACCCCATTTTTCATCCCATGCCCAAGGAGGCTGAGATTCAGCGGCTTGGGCTATTTCCTCAGCAAAGGCATTTCGGCGCCTGTGTCGCGATACCGCGCAAGCTGGCCCGGCTGCGGCGTGTGATCAAACGCGACAGGCCGGACGTCGTGGTTTCGTTCCTCACCAAGAACAACCTTCTGGCACTGATGGCGACAATTGGTACATCAATTCCGGTCATCTGTTCAGAGCGGAACAATCCGGAGCGCCAGCATGCTCATCCTTTCTGGAATGCTGCGCTAAAGCTCGGCTATCGCCGGGCCGCACTAATCATCTGCCAGACGAACGCGGTCAAGCGCTGCTTCCCCCTTGCTGTCAGGCCAAAGATCAAGGTCATCTCGAACCCCATCCGATCCCCGGGCAATCCTGGAGAAGGGAGCGCACCGCCCCGCATCGTTGCTGTCGGCCGGCTGACCCACCAAAAGGGTTTCGACATTCTGCTTGCCGCCTTTGCCCAGTTGCATCGGCAGTTCCCCGATTGGCAACTCGATATCTGGGGCGAAGGTGCCGATCGCCCGGATCTTGAGAGACTGATCCGGACGCTTGGCCTGGAAGGTAGGGCGGCGCTGCGCGGGGTAAGCCCCCGACCAGGATCGTGGGTTGAAGGTGCTGACATTTTCGTCCTGTCCTCACGCTATGAGGGCTTTGGGAATGCCCTTGGCGAGGCGATGGCTGCGGGACTTCCGGTGGTTTCTACTCTCTGCGATTTCGGGACAGATGAAATGGTTGCTGACGGGTACGACGGCCTGCTGGTCGCGACAGAAGATCCGGCTGCATTGGCGCAAGGCATGGCGCGATTGATGAATGACGCTCCATTGCGCGAACGGCTAGGCCGGGCCGCCGCGATTGCAGCTCGGCGGTTCGCACCCGAAAACATCCTGCCACAATGGGACGACGCATTGGCGAAGGTTCTTGGCACTCCTTCAACGGGTGCCGCAGAGTTCCACATGCTGGAAGGTGAGGTTCAGGAAGCGGCAGAATGACAGCTGGCAAGATCCGCATCCTGTTCACCTCTGCCGGACGACGCGTGGAACTCACGCAGTGCTTTCGCAACGCGGCTATGAGTCTTGGTGTCGAGGCAGAGATTCATGCCTGTGACCTGCAGCCTACGCTGAGCGCGGCCTGTCAATTCGCCGAATCCGCGTTTGCCGTGCCGAAGTGCGACGATCCGAACTATGCGCACGTGCTGGTGAACTATTGCGAAAAGAGCGGCATCGACCTTGTCATCCCGATGATCGACACGGAACTTGCCCCGCTGTCTGCTGCTCGAGACCGCTTTGCAGCCGTAGGCGCGCAAATCCATGTTGCAGGGCCCGAACTGATCGCCATCGTGAGAGACAAGGCACTGACTATTGATGCACTGGGCAAGGCAGGCCTGCCCGTGCCTCGGACCGCACCTCTCGACATTGTGCGGAACATGCCTGCTGACTGGCAGTGGCCGTTGTTCGCCAAACCTTCGGGCGGAAGCGCGAGCCGGGGCATTCAGGTGCTGTCCGGTCCGGGAGACATTCGACCTTACTATGATGAGCCGATGCTAGCGCAGGAACTTCTGCACGGCGACGAATATACGGTGAATATCTATTCCGATGCTGACGGGTCGCTGGTCGCTGCCGTACCGCATTTGCGCTTGTCGGTGCGGGCCGGTGAAGTCGAAAAGGGGCGCACCGTCCGAAACCCCCGCTTCCGCGAAATTGCCGAGCGGGTCGTTCGCGCCCTGCCAAATCCGCGCGGCGTGATGTGCTTCCAGTTGATCGATGACGTGCGCCGCGGCCCCTGCGTGTTTGAGGTGAACGCGCGCTTCGGTGGTGGTTACCCGCTGGCCGACCACGCCGGCGCGCGTTTCGCTGAAAGCCTTATAGCGGAAAGATTGGGCCGCCCGGCCTGCGCCAGCGATGATTGGCGCGAGGGGGTTGAGATGATCCGCTACGATGCAGCCTTCTATCGTGGCTGAAGCTGCAGAAGCCGTCTTCGTCTTCGATCTGGACGATACGCTGTACCTGGAACGCGATTTCGCTCGCAGCGGATTTGCTGCCGTTGGGCAGTTCCTGCGGGAGGCGCTTGGGGTTGAGGGATTTGCAGCACATTGCGGGCGCCTCCTCTCGTCCGGCGCTCGCGGAACGATCTTCAATCAGGCGCTCAGCGATTTGGGCTGGAGTTGCGACAGTGTCTTGGTGGATCGAATGGTCGAGATCTATCGCGATCACGTTCCGACGATCGCGCTTGCTCCGGACGCAGAGGCGTGCCTCTCCCAGCTGCGCGGCAGGCTGGCGCTGATTACCGATGGCCCCGAAAAGACACAGAGGGCAAAGATCGCCGCATTGGGGCTTGGGGAGCATATCGACCTAATGGTCGTGACGGGCGCGTGGCCCGGCGAATTCGGCAAGCCTCATCCGCGCGCCTTCAAAGAGGTCATGACATGGTCGGGCCAACCGGCAGAGGCGCATATCTATGTCGCGGACAACGCTGCCAAGGATTTCATCGCGCCGCGCGCACTAGGCTGGCGCACCGTGCAGATCCTGCGCCCCGGCCGCATCCATCACGCTGCCCCGCCCTCGCCCGAGCATGCGGCGGACACGGTAATAGAAACACTGGATGATTTCCCGCGCTGCCTTGCGAGCGCTTATCCAGCGCGATCAAATCAAGGGTTTTAGCGGCCCGCTACGCCGTCTTTCACCGCCCATCATGACCCCCACGGTCAGCAGGAGGATAGAGAGGTCCAGCCGCCAATTTGCGTGAGCCACATACCAAAGGTCCAGATCGACCTTTTCCTCTAATGTAAGAAGTGTGTTCCCATTGACCTGGGCCCAACCCGTCAGTCCCGGCTTTACCTTGCCCCGCTCTGCCCCGGTGCGACCAAGTCCGGAGATCGTCTGCGGCAACAATGGACGAGGTCCGACGAATGCCATGTCACCGGCCACGACATTCCAGAGCCCCGGCAATTCATCCAGCCTGAAGCGCCGCAGCAACCTGCCGAGGGACGTAAGCCTTTGTTCATCGGGTAGCGCATTGCCTGCGGCATCGCTCGCGTCACGCATGCTACGGAATTTGACCAACGTGAAGGTTCGCCCATCCTTGCCCGAGCGTCCCTGGCGGAAAAGCACCGGCTTGCCCATCGACAACCAGACAACAACGGCAAGAACCGCAAGAACCGGGGACAGGAGGACGAGCAGGACGGCCGCGGCAATTCGGGGCATGAACCTATCCTACTCCTCCCGGCATGCGCGCCCAATCTAAGTGGAAGATACCGGCCGCCACGCGAAAAGGCGCTTCAGTTGCCGCATGATGGTGATGCGGGCCGGCACCTCATCGGTGTAATATTCGGAAGATTCCACATAGAATTGCACAGAGTCTCCGTACCGGCGCCGCGCATGTTCGGCGTAGTCGACGCTGTCGAATATGACCCCGGCAACCGGATCGCCCAGCAGGTCCAGCGTGGCCCTCATCTGGTCGATTGTTGTGCGGCCCCACCGCGTCACAACGATTGTCTGGTCACTGAAATCGCACATCGCCCGAGCATCGCGCACGGCAAGCGCCGCGGGTGCATTGATCACGATCAGGTCGAAACGATTGCGCAGATCATCCAGAAGCTTGGTCAAGCGACGCGCAGTCAAGATTGCCGCAGGGTCGCTTACCGGCTTTATCGCGCTAAGCAGTACGATACGCTGAGCAACCTCGTGCGGTTCCAGACCAGAACGGCTCCCGATCAGTTTTTCAGTACTGGTATTGGCCAGAAGGTGGTTCAGGTCGGCCTTGCCGGTAATGACATCCACGATATCGAATGAATCGAGTTCATCCTGCACTTTCTGGAGGAAGCCCCGCTTGCGAAGGTCAAGGTCGAGCACCACCACCCGGTCGCCAAGCGCAACACCGGCGGCGGCCAATGTCAGTGATACCGTCGATTTGCCGTCACCGGGCAGCGGCGAGGTGATGAGGATGGTTTGCGCCCCGGGCAAAGCCTGAAGCGCGCGGACTTCGGAATAGGCAGAGCGCGCCGCTTCAGCGAACATGGACTGCGGTTCCTGGATGACCGGGCTCTGTTCGATCTCATTGCTCAGGCCGCCAGCGATCCTGGGGAGCATCCCAAAGGTAGGCAGACCGAAGAGGCGCCTGATCTGGCTCGCATTGCGGAGTCGGTCGTCGATCAGATCTATGGCCAAGGCAAGCAGCAGCGAGATGATCCCCGATCCCAAAAACGCGATTAGGACAAATTTTACCGGAGTTGGCGCGACCGGATCAAAGTCCGGCACTGCCGGGGAAACAATCGAGGAAGACACGCCCTCAAGATCCATCTGGGCCCGCACAAGCTCGCCCCTTTCGGCAATGTCGGTGTAGGCCTTGTCGGCAAGATTGGAGTCGCGAACGAGTTGCTCGAGCACGACGGAGTTGGATGCGTTCCGGTAAGCTGCAGATGTCAGTGATGAGACGACTCCTTGGAGCTGACCGGCCCGCGCAGCGTCATCGGCGGCGGCGCTGCGCGCAAGCTGCGCCATCTGTGCGCCTTCGGCTTGGGCAACGTCCTGGGCAGCGGCCATAGCAGCGACACGTTCCTGCTCCATCGCTTTGTTTACGGTTTCCATTTCCGATTTGACGCGCACCATGTCGGGATGGTTCGGCCCGAAGGTTGAGGCGAGGCGTGCCTGTTCGGCGATGAGTTCGGCCTGTTGCCGCTGGAGCTGTTGCAAGCCGGGCGAAGTCGCTTGTGCTGTGCTTCGCATACCAGCCGCTGCCGATACGCCTGCACTGCGCGCTGCTGTGCCCGCACTGGCCGCATTCGCCGCAGCCGCCGCTGTCGCGATTCGGTTGATCTGCGACAGGTCTTCCTCACCTCCCGCGCCAACGAGCATGTGATTCTCGGTACGGAAGTCGGCGACCTTCTTTGCCGCTTTCTGCGCTGCCGCGGCGCGCCTTTCCTTTTCCTCCATCAGCGAAGCGAGAAGCTCTCTGCGGCGCTCATCGCTCTTGCTGTATTTCACGGCCTGAACCGACGTCGGAAACTGGTTTGCTATCTCTGCTGCAAGCGTCGGAGACCGCGAGGTAACCGAAATCGCAATGAGGTCAGATCCTTCTTCGGCAGTGACAGTGATCATCTGCAGCAGCTTGTTGATCGCATCCTGCTTGTCGCCGCGCCCGGTCAGCGTGCGCCCGCCCAACTCGGCGCGAAAATCCGGATTGTTGAGCAGGTCGAGATCCTTAATCAGGCGATCGATAGCCGACCGCGAGCGATAGAGGCGGACCGCGTTGGCGACGCGCAATTCGCTGCGCGCATTGACGTCTGCCTGGTTGTTGCCGACCTGGTCGATCAACTCGACCTGAACATTCGCCGTCGAGCGATACAGGGTCGGGGACAGCAGCTGATGCACAAGGACAGACAGCGTGGTCACGCCGACGATTAGCATGATCATCAGCCTGTGCCGCTCGATCAGGCGCAGGACGTCTCGCATGGACAATCGCTCGGTATTCACCGCGTAGCTGAGATAGTCCGATGACATGACATTCGCGGGCCCCAGCGGGCCTCCCGGAAGCTCCGCGACAACCGAATTGGCCATGATGTCGCCCTTGACTGCGTGACGCTGTGCATCACTAAATGGCCTGACAGGACTCCCCCCAGGCGCCGACGACTATGCGCATGGATTCGACCCACGACAAAAGGGCATAGGGTGGGTTTGCTGTCTTTTCAGATTAGCCCTTTTGATAGGCGTGTGCCGCATTCGCGCCCGATCAATCAGCAGGCCGGCTTGATGCTCGGGCGGGCGAAAGCGCCTCATAGAATTCCAGATGCTGTCTGGCAGTGCCTTTGAGGGAATATTTCTTGCTTTGAATCAAGGAATTTGCGGACATCTGGCGGAAGCAATCCTCATCCCGAATCAGGCGGGCCAACGCTTGCGCAATAGCGGCGGGGCTATCCAATGTGCACAGGAACCCGCCCTGCCCGTCCAGAACCAACTCGCGATTGCCTGCGACGTCTGTGGCGACGATTGGCAGGGCCATTGCCATTGCCTCAAGCAGGGCGATCGGCATGCCTTCATAAACCGAAGTGTTCAGGTAAATGTCACTCTGCGCCATCAGGCTTTCGATGTCCGTCCGCTCACCAAGAAAATGAACTGCTTCGCCCAAACTGTCTTCTTCCACCCTCCTGCGCAATTCTCCCAAGTCCGGGCCATTTCCGGCGATCTGGAAAACCGGCATTTCGAACGGATAATATCCATCTCGTAAATGCCGGGCGACCTTGATCAGCAGATCATAGTTCTTCTGCGCCGAAATGGCTCCAACGCTCAGCACCCGAGCAGGATGTGACACGCATGTCCGGGGGCCTTTGGATCGAAATTTCGGAGCCGGCGCGTTGGGTATCAGGCGATACGGCTGCCGGGCATTGGCTCGATATATGTCGGCGGTATCTTCGCTGATCGCGACATACCCCATCGCAATCTGGTCAAATAGTGCGAACATTCGCAGCGGGAAAGTCAGTTTGCTGTTGTGATGGGTGAGTACCGTCGGCACTCGCGCCCCGGCAAGCGCGATCATCCCCAGTGCGCGCGCCGTGTGGGCGTGGACTATATCGGGCTGCAATTGCCGAAGGGCCCGGCGCATAGCGATGCCGCCTGCCAGAACGCCGCGCCTTCTATCAAGGCCCAGCGATACAAATCGCCCGCCGTGGCTTTCGATCTGTTGTTTAAGCAGCGCCTCCATGTCTCGCGAATTGCCCAGGGTCGCGGCGTCGCACAGCGCTATGACCGTGCTTTGCGAGCCAGCGTCCACGAATGCGCTGCTCAAGTTGGCGACCAGCATCTCTGCCCCGCCAGAGGTCAAGCTGGTGAGGATGGAGCAGATATGGCGTTCTCCTGCTCTTGGGTCCGCAGCCAGATGGGCACCATTGTGGGCTAGAAGCCCGGTCACGCGTCGAGCCCCTCCACCGGCTCCCCCCTGGCGCGAGAGTCTGCTGCGCCGTCGGGCGCCGAGACTCCACGCCAAAAGGCAACGTCCAGCAGAATCGCCGTCAGTGTGCTAAAGGCGATGTGGGCAAGGTTCGCACCCAGCGCGCCAATGCGCGGCAAGGCGTAGATCGCGACCGCAAAGAACAGGATCGTGGACGCACCGGCGACCTTGAGCACATAACCGGGTCGGTTCATTGCCAGCAGGGCCGAGCGTGAAGGGGCAGCATGCAGTATCAACAGGACTGCGACCAGCTGCGTGATGAGCAGGGGATATGACCCTGCAAACTCCGCACCGAAAACGAACTCGACCAGGTCATCCCCGATAAGCCACGCGACGGCAATCGCGCTAAGTGCGGCTACTGCAAGCATGGCCTGAACCGAGCCGACAAACCTGCCAAAGGCCTTGTGACTGACGTTCGACCACATACGCGCCAGATCGGGATAGATCACGGTCTGGACCGTTACCCCCGCCTCCTGTGCTACTTTCGCCATCCGCTTGGCCAGATGATAAAACCCGGCTGCTGCATTTCCGGCGAAGAAACCAACCAGCAGCGTATCTGCCTCTTGTGTCAGCGTGCGCATCGAACTGGAAAGGTTCGTGGCAAAGGCAAAGCTAAGGAAGCCCGGATAGTCGTCCCGCAGCCCTCGCCAGTCGGCCCTCCACGGGCTCGGGATTCCGACTTTGTGCAGCGTCCTGAAGCCCAAGTAGCAAAACAGGAGCGAATCTAACATCTGCGTGACTGTCCAGACCAGCACAAAGGCCAGCAGCCCCGCTCCGTTGAGTAAACAGACGAAAGCCAAGATAAGTCGCAGGGTGTTCGACAAGATCTGGAGATAGGCGATTGTCTTGAAATGGCCGGCCAGCCGCAGGGCGGCGCTGGGCACTCCGCGGACGTTTATCGCGATGGCGCAGGCATAAATTGCCACCAGTGCCGGACCATCGTGACCAAGGTTGAGCAAGCCCGCCAGGGCGAAACCAGCACCGATCGTCAGGCCCGCCGCCAGCAACGCGCTTCCGATATCGAGAATTAGCCCATATAGATAAAGCCGGGATAGGCGATCAGGGTTGTTCGTGGCCTCCTCTCTCGCGGCATAGCGGACAAGCGGTTGCCACGACTCAAACCGTAGCAGCCGCTCGCACACCCGGCCGATAGTCAGCACCATCGCCATAGTGCCGAAATCAATGTTCCCCAGCGCCCTCGCGGCAAGCGAAAGACCTGCCAGCATGAGCAGGGCATTGCCGAAGTTGCCAAATATTAGATGCAGGATGCTCGCCAGCCGCGACTGCAACACGCTCCGGCCGCCTTGCCAGGATCTCTTGATGCTTAAGCTCACCGGTTGAATGTTCATTTTCCAGCGTCAACTTCCGCTTGCCTGCATCGCGCAGCTCAAGGAACTTGCTCCGTGACCTTGGGATGCCGGACAGATGGTCCAACTCCGACGCGTCGGACCCAAACCACGCGTTCGCGAGCCATGGCGCAGGCGAATGCGAGGAAGACCGGGACGATCCACGCGCGCGTGTACATGTGCGGAATGCTCAATGTGAAAATCAGGAAGACTGCCACGACGGCCAGGCACGTCGCTCCGTCCACTCGATTCTCGCGGTATATCGAGAAGGCGATGACGACCATGACAGCCAGAATGGACTCCAGTCCCAAGAAGCCGATCAGGCCGCCCTCGTTAAGGACGATCAGGTGGAGTACGTGCACCGGAATACCAAATGCACTCGCGTTGCGGTATTCGTCCGAACCCAACCCGATCAGCATGTTGCCTTCCGCAAGGTTCCAAGCCTCTGCGGCGACGGCCGATCGACCTGTGTACGTACCGGCCTTGCCGGGATCGCCAGTCACGAGCGCCTGCCCCACCCGCTTGTCAAATGCTTCAGGCAGCGGACCTCCCAATGCGATATAGGCCACGGCAAGCAGAACGATAGGAATGCCATAACGTGCAAGACTGCCCATGCCCGACATGCCCACGACAATCGCCACTCCAATTGCAGCGGAGGCAAACCCCGTGAAGCTTGCGGTCGCCAGCAGTCCCCAGATTATGGCGACTGCGCAAGGCAGGGCCAGTTTCCAGGACATGTCCCGGCGCTGGACCGCACTGACAAGGAACGGAAGTGCGAATGCGCAAATAGCGCCGTTCGGATTGGGTTCGCCACTCATCGCACCGACCCTGCCATTGGCGGTAATAACAGAACTGTTCAAACCGCCCACATCCGCAAAGGTCAGATAATTTAATGCGATAACGCCTATGACTTGGGAAACGGCCACTCCCGCAACATAGTAAACCGTGCATTTGCGCATCCAATTGCGATCTGAACTCATGAGCACCATCGGAACGAGAGCAAATGCGAACAGGTATTGGCTCGCCATGATTGCCCAACGTACCGGATCGCCGTGCGCCAAGGTGCCGATCAGGAGGCCCGCCAGCATCATGAAAAGCCCTAAGAACCAGGGAACGGTCATGTTACCGTAAGGCAAGGGATTAAGCTGACCCCGCACAATCAGAATGAACGCGCACACCAAAAATGCGAAGTCGCTGGCTGTAATGTTTCCAGCACTGAACCGAAACATGCGCCACGACAGAAAAAACGCCGCGAAGGCCAACAGGACACGCACAAACGCGGCAATTGTATCTGTTTCGATGCCCTGCGCGTATTGGGGCGCGGATTGGGGCACGCGCGCCCCTGTCCTCCGCCCAGAGGGAGGCCCGCCGCGAGCATGAAAGGCCTGGTCTCTCATTGCTCCAATATGTCGCCGGGTGGCCACGGGCACAAAGACAATGCCGGGCACATTCCAGCGCATAGTGGGTAGCGGGCATGGCAATGCGGGCGCGGCTTTCTATACCAAAGATATCTTGTTTCCGCGTGGCGACCGAACCTAGTCTGCCCCCGCAAGATCGGTTCTAACGTCAGTCACAGGCCCGATCGCATGCGCTGGTATGGCCATCGCGCCAGCGTATGTTGCTGGCAATCCGGGACGGAACTTGGCCGGGACACATCACTTGGCGCGCAACATCACTTCCGCCACGGCCCCACGCAAGGTGATCTATGTCACCGGCTATGGACGCAGCGGATCGACCCTGCTGGACATCGCGCTGGGCAGCCATCCGCGGATTTTCGGCGCGGGCGAACTCACAGCGCTTGCACGGCATGTCTGGGAGAATGGCGAGTATTGCGCCTGCGGTGCGCAGGTCCAAAATTGCGAGTTCTGGCAACAGGTTGTCGCAAGCTGGGCAGGCGGGTCAGCGGATCAGAAGCAGGCTCTGCGCGGCATTGCCGTCCGCCAGCGCCGCCTTGAAGGCTTGGTGAGCTGGCGCAGGATGGCGGGCAAGCGGTTTGTGCCATGGCTGGGAGGCCATCTCGAACAGCTAGGCAGGTTGCTTGACGGGATCGCCGAGCAGTTTGGCGTCGAAGACCCGATCATAGTCGATTCCTCGAAGCTCCCGGGGCGAGGCTTCGTCCTTGCCGCTACCCCCGGCATCCAACTCTATGTCGTCCACTTGGTTCGAGATGCCCGGGGGGTCGCGTGGTCGTTGTCGAAGCCACACATCCGCTCGATCGAACAGGGCGTGCAGCGCGACCTGCATCCTAAGCCAGCCGCCTACGTGGCGCTCCGCTGGTCGGTCGTGAATCTGGCGGCGGAGCTGCTACGGGCTCGGGTCGGAAAGGGACAAAGCATGCGGATCTGCTACGAGGATTTTGTGGCAGATCCGGCAGCGGCTTTGCAGGACATTGCCGAAATGTGCGGCGCCGAATGGAACGAGGCTGCCGACACCGCTGCACGCAGCCCGCTCAATCCCGCACACCAGGTGGCCGGCAGCCGCCACCGAACGAGCAGAGACCTGCAAATTCGCGCAGATGAGGAATGGAGGTCGCAAATGCCTGAGAATAAATCCAGGTTGGTAACTGTCCTGGCTGCCCCGCTGCTGCGGCGCTATGGCTATCCTCTGGGGATCAAGTCCGAAGAGCAGTCCGCCAAAGTGCTGCAGGCGGAGGCTTGATATGCCTGCCCTCCAATTGAACCACGTTGGATCCATCCGGACATGGTCCGCGGTAATCCTTGGCACGGTCGGCGCCTGTTCGGCCCCCGCCGGAGCTGGGCCATTTCCCCAAAGCTCTTCGGCGCCAACCGTTTCACCGGTGGCGGGACAGAAGGCTTTTCCCGGCGCCGCCGGCTATGGTGCTGTCAGCACCGGCGGACGGGGCGGGCGGATCATCGCTGTCACCACCCTTGCCGACAGCGGGGCCGGTTCGCTCCGTGCATGCATCGACGCCGCTGGCCCGCGCGTCTGCGTGTTCCGTGTCAATGGCACCATCCGGTTTACCCAGCGCCCCCCGTGGATCACCAAGCCGTTCCTCACCATCGCCGGGCAAACTGCGCCCGGCGGAGGCATCACGCTTGCGCATGCCGGGGCGCCCGCGGGACGAACCCCGCTGGTCATCAAGGGAACCCACGACGTCGTCATCCGGCATATCCGTGTGCGCCCCAACCTGCCAGGGGGGGCTCGCGAGGCAGAGGACGGGATCACGATCGAGAAGAGCGAGCGCGTCATCCTCGACCATGTCAGTGCCAGCTGGGCGCGCGATGAACTGGTCAACGGCTATGCCGACAACAACAACATCTCGATAACCAATTCGATCTTCGCCTTCGGCACCCCGCCCCACGACAAATGCGCCCTCTTGGCCAGCGATCCGGTCGATGCCCAGCGGTTGAGCTTTATCGGGAACGTGTGTGCCCACAACGGCGACCGCAATCCGGACCTGAACTTCCCGCGCGGATCCTGTGTCGAAGTGGTCAACAACGTGTTTTACAACGGGAATTCCCGCTTCGCCGAAATCTGGGAGGCCTTCGGCGGGACGCCGGTATCTATGGTGGGAAATGTTTTCCAGGCCGGCCCGGATACCCGGCCGTCGGTCGTGGGCATCGCGCGGGATGAAAGGGGATCGAAAGGCCCCGCCGCCATCTATCTGTGGGACAACGAAGCCCGCGGCAATTTCCAGGCGGTCACGCCCAATGTCGCAGCAGTACTGCAAGCCAAGCCGCCATGTCCGTTGACAGCCCAGCCAGCGAAGGCATCGCAGGCTTATACGAATGCGCTGGCTCGCGCCGGGGCCTATCCGCGTGATGCGATCGACAATGCTGTCGTCTCCGATGTCCGGCAGAGCACCGGTCGCGTGGGCACCCCGCCTTCCGGAATACCCGCCAACCCGCCCGCCGCCCCCTATCTGGACAAGGATGGCGACGGAATGGACGACAATTGGGAGCATACACACGGCTCTGACGCGATGAGGTCGGATCCGTGGGAGGATGCCAACGGCAATGGCATTCCCAATCTCGAGGAATTCCTGACCTACCGGGAAGGGATACTCGCACCTTGAAGGGATTATCCGGGCCTCTGCCTTGTGAGGCCTGCGAAGAACGAATGCCTATTGCACGAGCGATCCCGCGACACAGGATCACGGTCTGTTATCCTCTTGCCGGGGACAGCCTGGGGGGTAGCCACGTCTCCCTGCTCGGCCTTCTGTGCGAGCTTGACGATGGACGATATCGCAAGCTTGTCGTTCCGGAATTCATGGGCGGCAAGCTCTCTCGGCACTTTGCCGACTACGAACAGATTGCCGACCCTGCCGCGCCGCGCGAATCCTTTGCGCCGGGCCGCAGTTTTGGACTGCTGAAAGCAGCACGCACGCTTTCTGGACTGGGACGGCGCGTGCGCTTCCTGCGGGAGAACGCGGTCGATATCGTACACACCAACGATGGACGTAGCCATGCGACCTGGGCACTCGCAGCCAAGCTCGCCGGTGCAAGGCTAGTCTGGCATCACCGGGGCGACCCGGATGCGCGCGGGCTGCGGTATGTGGCGCCTTGGCTGGCCGACAGCATTGTCACGGTTTCCGGCTTTTCACTGCCGCGACGTCGCTTCGGCGCAGCCCGAAGGGCCAGGGTGGTCTACAGCCCCTTCGATGTGTCGATCACGGCTGACCGGGAACTATGCCGGACCCGGATAGTCGATGACCTGGCCTGCAGTCCGGAGAGCGTCATCTGTGGGTTTTTCGGCAGTTTCGTGGAGCGCAAACGACCACTCGCATTCGTCGAGGCGATCATCCAGCTTCGCGGCCGGATCGACCGGCCGGTGATAGGCGTGATGTTCGGGGAGCCCAAGCATGAGCACATGAAAGTCGCGCTTGATCAGCGGATCGGACAACCCGACGTCGCTGGCTTGGTCAGGCTGCTGGGGTATCGCACCCCGGGTCACGAGTGGATTGCCGCCTGCGACATGCTCCTTGTTCCAGCTGTCAACGAACCGCTGGGGCGCACTCTGGTGGAAGCGATGCTAGTCCGAACGCCAGTGATCGCAGCGGATTCGGGCGGAAATCCGGAGGCGCTGCAGGATGGCTGCGGTGTGCTTGTACCGCCTGACAATCCCGAGGCTATGGCTGAGGCGATAGTGCGCCTTCTCGACCAACCTGACGCCCGAGCCGCAATGATAGAGCGCGCCGTCATGTCTGCGCCGCTCCGCTTTTCCGGGAACAGTCACGGTGTAGCGATGGAGCAGGTCTACTCCGAACTGGTCGCCGCCGAGGCCGCTAGAACTGCAGACGCACCTCCAGGCCGCCCCTGAACCGGTTGAACTCGTCCCTCGCACGGTCCGCGCTGCGCGTGCCGTAACTCATCTTGGCCGCGATCGACCAATTGCGGCTGAACAGATATTCGACCTCGCCAAATCCGAGGAGCGTGTCCTCAGTAAGTCCGTTGCCGATGTACTTGGTGTGGCGATAGCCAACGCCTGCGTTGGCGAAGAGGTTGTGGCGAATTTCCTGTTGCAGCGTGAGCTTGGCAATGGTGTCGGTTCTTGACGTTGCGCCACTGCGATATGTCGCAACGTCGCCATTGAACAGTTCCAGCGTGATCGCGGTGCGACGCGTCGGCCGGTATGTCACCTCACCCGCAGCGGACAAACCCGTGCGGCTGTCGACTGTAGGATCATCGTGATTCAGCTTGAAGATGCCGGCGGAAATGTTGCCCGAGAAGAGTCCGCCCGGATTGAACTCTACACCTACCCGTGCGCCATAGGTCTTGGTGTCGCGATCGGTAAGCGTAGCGTTGCTCTTGATGCGAAAGTCGCGAACGTTGATAAATCCGGTCAACGTCGCGGACACCGTGCCGCTGACACGATATCCAACGGTTGCACGGCCAAGATAGGCGGTAAAATCGCGGTCATCGTCGGCCTCGGCAAGGGCGTTGGTCTTGCGCGCTCCCGCTTCCGCACTGAACGAAATCTTTGTGCCGCTCATGGCGTAGGTCAGGGACCCAGCGGTGATATTGTAGATACGCGGACCTACCCGGGCGTCTACGTTCGCTTCGGGATCGCCGCGGTCCTCCACATCCCGGTTCCAGGTGCCAAGGGCTGTGAGTGTGTGCCCCTTGGAAGGGCTCCATTTTACCTCCCCAAGCATCCCGGCCGCCTCCGAGTCCTGGGTGGTTTCATCCACATACCGCCTGATCAGCGCATCCGCATGGCCGCGGAAGGAAAGCTTCTCTCCCGTGCTCTTGATGTCGACGTGCGGCGCGATCGTGAAGACCGTGTCGTCGACAGGCCCTCTGGCTATCGGCGTCGCAGAGGGCACTGCGTAGACGTTGCTGTCGTAATAGACGCCGCCATCGACACCGCCAAACATCACGAATGGCCCGACATTGATCCCCTTGGGTTCGTATTCCGGATCTTCCGCCATCACGGCTGGTGCCGTGCTGCCGATGGACTGCGCATGTGCTTGCGACATGCCACCCACGATGAGGACCGCCGTGCATGCGGCGACCTTTCCAATCCGCGCCATCATCAGAACCAGCGCTCGTAAACGCGGATTCGGTCACCCGGCTGGATCGGCGTGTCTTCCGTCGCCTTCGCCTCCACATTCTGGCCGTTGGTCGTGCGGGTAATGGCGACGGATCCTGTCTGGGCACGATAAGTGTAGCCACCCGCTGCCGAGAGGGCCGCCAATACGGTCATCCCCTGCCGATAGGCGTACTCGCCCGGCTTGTTGACCTCGCCCATGACATAAAACGGACGCAGCACGCCGGGCTGTACCGTGACCAGCGGATTGGTGAGGATACCCGCCGTGCGGTAGGTGTTTTCGATGGCGTCCTCGATTTCTCGGAATGTCTTGCCCCGGACCATCACGTCTTTGATCATGGGGAGCGAAATCGATCCGCTGTCGTCGATGACATATTCGCCCTTGGCGGTGTCGAGGTTCTGGACTGTGATGAGCAGCTGATCGCCTGACTCTACGCGATAGGCTCCCGATGGGGCACTGTCGATCTTGGCCAGACCGCTGGTGCCGCCGCAACTTGCCAGCGCAAACGAAGCCAGCAGCAAGACTACGAACCGCGCCATGCGTGTAATAGTCGATGCCATATCCCCACTCCGTCACAAGGACTTGCCCAAAACTGCGCGCCGAAGGCGCGTCCCAGCCATGCTGCAGATTACTGTATCATGATAAAAACGCTTGGGAAATTATGGCGAAGCCGCTCGCTTGATTAGTAGGATGGCTATACTTTGGAGACCTCCCGCTGCGAAATAGAGGTATATAAGATTCCATCACAGAGCCCGTCGAGTGGGCGCCGTTTCCAGGCCGAGAGATCCCTGCCGATTAGCTTTTCCGCGCCCTCTATGTCGCGCAGATAATAGTCGCGAAGATGTTCCTCAAGTTCGCTGCTCAAAGGCGGATAGGCGGGTTCGCGTGCAAACAGGGACCGTGAGGCCTCAAACAACGGCCGGCCACGAAGAGGCCGCACAAAGCGCTTGAGGGGAGCCAGCGCAGACCGCAGCGGAAGCGGCAGAATTTTTTCGCGACTGTTGTTTGCCCAGTGCGTCGCCGATGCCTCATCGTACTGAGGCTGCACACCGATATGGGTGCAGACCCGCTCAACGGTGGCTCGTGGATTGGTCGCTACTTCCTCGTATAGTAATGTGAGGATGTGTTCGGATGGAAACAGATCAAACCAGCGTTCAAGGTGCTGACCATAAAGGCCGTCCAGCAGGAACCGATGTTGGGAGCTGCCCGGTGCCATCAGATATTCCTCGGGCTGTCCCTTAACCTCACCCCGGCGATAGAGCATCTTGTAGTCGGAATATGCCCGCGCCACTGGATCGCGCAATTGCAGCACCAGCCGCACATCGGGCAGCATGGAGGCAATGCGTTCAGCCGCGAAAGGATGGGACAAGTAGTCCGCCGATTTTTCGCCGATGATCGTTTCTTGCGGGGACCGCGAGACGAAAAACTGGCGGTAGAATTCAGGGCCCTTACCGAAATCGCGGCTGAAAAAATGCGGCTCGGGATCCGGCATGAACACGTTGTTGTGAAGCTGCAGTTGTTTCTGGATCCAGGTTGTCGCAGCCTTCACTGCGCCGATCACGATGAACTGCGGATACCGGTCGGTGTTCGAGTGCCCCGTCATTCATCAAGCACCTTCAACAGTGCCTCCCCGATGCTCTGCATGTCTTCGGCAGCAAGCGTATGGTCCACGGGGAACATCAAGGTTCGTGTCCCAAGCGCGCGGGCCACGGGCAGGTCGCCATCGCGCAGGGTTCCCTCACCGGCAAACGCACGCTCGCGGCTTATGTCGGGGCAAGAGCCACTTCCGCAGGGGATGCCAAGCTCATGCAGCCTCGCGATGATCCGCGACCGCTCAGCTGCTGCCCTACGGTCGGCCATTTGGACATAATACTTGTACCAGGCATGATCGACATTGTTGCCCGGTGCGGGAGGCGCAAGCATCGGATGTCCCTGCCACATATGGGAAAGCACCGAAGCATTCCGCTTTCGCGCGTCCAGCCAGCGGGGCAGCTTGCTGAGCTGGCACCGGCCAATCGCCGCCTGCATTTCAGTCAGGCGGAAATTCGTGCCAGGGCCATCATGCAGATACCGGAACTCGCCGGGCGCACTTCCGGCCAGCGCCATCTTATTCGGGTTTTTTCCGTGATCCTTGTATGCCCATGCCTGGGCCCAGCGTTCCTGATCGCGCAGCAGCAACATACCGCCTTCGCCGCCGGTCGACATGATCTTGTCGGTGCAGAACGAGAAGGATGCAACATCACCGAACGAGCCGACACGCCGGCCGTGAATGGCCGCGCCGTGGGCTTGCGCGCAATCTTCGACAAGAAACAGACCATGCCGCTCGCAAACGGCCATCAGGGCTTCCATGTCGCAAGGCCAGCCGGCCAGGTGAACGCAGATGACAGCCTGGGTACGCAGGGAGATCATTCGCTCGACCGAGGCAGGGTCGATGTTCTGGCTGTCGGCCTGCACATCGGCAAACACGGGCGTTGCACCCACGGCCAGGACGCAGCTGGCAGTGGCAAAGAAGCTGCGGGCCGGAACGATGACTTCGTCTCCGGGTCCGATGCCAAGCGCCCGCAGTCCAACTTCGAGGGAAACTGTGCCGTTGGCCATGCAGATCGCATGACGCACTCCGATGTAGTCAGCAAACTCGCGGGCGAAGCTGTTAGTTTCGTCACCGTGCAGCAGCGCATTTACCTGCCCGGAACCAAGTACGCCAACCACCGCGTTGATCTCATCCGCCTCGTGCCGCGGCCATGTGGAGCGGACCGAACAAAGCGGCAGGACCTCGTCCTCGCCGTGTGGAGCGGTTCGGGCCACCGATTTTACCAGGCCGGACTTCATCCCGCGGTCATCGGTGCGCTGGGGTGGTCACGCGGCCCTCTACGGGCGCTCGGTATGTATTCAACATTTGCAGGGCTGCTGGGCATCTTGACGATGTGATGTGTAATCCGGCTTGCCTCATCATGGTCGCCCTTGATCACTGCATTGCCCAACCGGTCGATTGCCCGGGTGATATAGGGCAGAGGAAGCGGACGGGAACGCGCTTCGAATATTCCGGTGATGCCGGATTCCACCTGCTCCTCGCAGACATCGAACAGCTCTTCGTAAAGCTTTTCGCCGGGGCGCAGGCCGATGAACTTGATCGGCACGTCCACTTCCGGTCGGAGGCCGTAAAGCGAAATCATGCGATGCGCGAGGTCCACGATCCGAACCGGAGCCCCCATGTCGAGGACAAAGATCGTGCCGCGCTGGCTGTTCTGTTCAAGCGCGCTTGAGCTGCTTTGAAGAATTAGCTGCGACGCCTCGCGCAGGGTCATGAAGAAGCGCTCGATATCCGGGTGAGTAATGGTCAGCGGCTTGCCTTCGCGCAGCTGCCGCTTGAACAGCGGAATAATCGACCCGCTTGAACCCAGCACATTGCCGAAACGGACGGTCATGAAGCGCGGCGCATCGGGATCATCGACCCCGCAAAGGTCAAGCGCCTGGCTGTAGAGTTCACCCACCCGCTTGGTCGCGCCCATCATGCCTGCCGGGTTGACGGCCTTGTCAGTGGAAACCTGGACCATCGCCCGTGCCGAAAACTCACATACAGCGTCGGCCACTATGCGCGTGCCCACGATGTTGGTGTGGACCCCGGCGCAGGGATTTTCCTCGACGATGGGCACATGCTTCAACGCCGCTGCGTGGTAGACGATGACCGGCCTGTGGGTTGCGAATACCCGCCGCACATGATCCTTGTCGCACACGCTGCAAATCTCGACCTTTATGTCGAGATGCGGGTCAAGCTCCCGCAGGCGCATCTCGATCATGTAAAGATTGTATTCGCTGTGATCGAGCAGCACGAGGCGCGAAGGCCTGAAGCTTGCAAGCTGCCAGCACAATTCCCCACCTATGCTGCCGCCGGCGCCGGTAACCAGCACGCATTTGCCGGCAATCTGGCGCGTGATGTAACCGTGATCGAGATCGTATTCGTTCCGCCCCAAAAGAGCGTCGATCGGCAGTTGGTCAGCATCTGCTTCAGGAGTGCGGAGCAGCAGTTGCGCCCACGGATCGCGCACGCTGCCCAATTCCAGCCCGAGTTCACGTGTGAGATGGATCACCCGCGACATGTCGCGATGGCTGAGATGGGTGCCATCATCGCAGGCAATGACGCAGTGGGGGCGCATGCCCTTGCTGTCCAGTTCGTCCACGGCCTGTTCAAGCTGGTCATGGCTGCCAAGCACTGGCAGTCCCGCCAGCCGCCGGATCGTGTCCTCCCCTTTCGGAAGAAGCACGCCGACGATGTCGATGCTCGAAGCGCTTTGGGACTCGGCAAACTTGATCACCGAGTGGACCCATTGCGACGGCCCGATCAGCAAGGTGCGCCGCACGTCGGTCCTGCCGGAAGCGCGAGCCTTGACGCGCCTGGTGTTCGACACCCATTCCGCCGTGCCACGCCGGGCGACGCGCATAGCGACAAGGAGCACCGTCAGTACCGCCCAGTGGTTGATCGCAACCGCAAGAAGCACCAGACCTTGGTCCCTCACCACGGGGAGGGAAAGTGCGGCCAACCAGGCAATCACCAGCCCGACCACAATGATCATTGCCAGGAAAACGCAGTGCGAGAAGCTGAGATAGCGCCAACTTCGGCCGTAGAGGCCAGACAGGAAGAAGCACGAGGTCGCAATCGCCGCAAATACCGCCAGGAATAGAAGGTTGCTCTCAGAGGTCGCGAACAGCTTGATCCCGGCAATTGACAGCACGAGCCTCAACGTCAGGGCAACACCAAAGAAATCAAGCGTCATCAGGGCGACAATCCGCACGAGCTGACGCAGGCTTACCGCATTGTCCAACTTCCCCATTGTGAAGGCATGCAAGTTGCCGGGCAAAGCCCCGAATGCAGCACGGCTTCCGGACTCTCCGCCGGCGCCTTTCCTCTCTGATGTCGCATATTCTTTCATGATTGGTCGCTTTGGCGTCCCATCGCCTGCAGCCCCGGGAATGGCGCCAGCAGGATGATCGTGCGGCAAGCTATGGCTGGTCAGGATCCATTGCACTTGGACAAGCAGCCATCAGCCAAAATGGTCGCGCGATCCGGCCGGGACATTGCCTCATCCGGCAGGAGGAATTCGGGGCGTCTGCGAAGACGAAAAGCACCGCTCCACCCCCAATGGAATTACACCGCATCTCTAACGGGTATCAGACGTTTGCTGCGGTTGCCCGCGCACAATCCGGGCACCATCTTGCCGTATGCGCGACTACACGCCGCGCAAACGGGGACAACACAGGGAATGCCAATGTTCCAATTCTGTATCGGCTTGCTCAAGTGAACGAGCGCATTCCAAGAAAGTCCTTGTCCTTTCCAGCCTTGCCTATTCGCTCACCAATTTTCGCGGCGCTCTGCTAAAGGAGATGCGCCAGCGCGGCCATGCGGTTGTTGCTGCAGCGCCCGACCGCGACGCCAAGGTAGAAGAACAGCTGAAGGCGGACGGGATATCGTTCCGGCTAACTCCGATGGAACGCACCGGCACCAATCCCTTCAGCGATGTGCGCCTGTTGTGGTGTTATATGCAGCTCATACGCGATGAGAAGCCTGACCTTGTGCTGGCATATACGCAAAAGCCGATCATCTTTGGCGGGCTTGCCGCCCGGCTTTCGCGCGTCCCGCAGTTCTACGCGCTTATGTCGGGCCTCGGTCACGTCTTCAGCTCCGACGCGCAGCATTCCGGGTGGCTTCCGCGTCTGGTTGCGCGCCTTTATCGCGAAGGCCTGCGCCGAGTGAAGACCGTCTTCGTCTTCAACGCGGACGATCGCGCCGACATGATCGAACTGGGTATTGTCACGCCGTCCCAACGGGTGATCCAGGTTTCCGGATCGGGAGTGGACCTCAACCATTACGCGGTGCGAACTTTGCCTGATGGCAAGCTCTCGTTCCTGATGGTCAGCCGCCTGATGCGCGACAAGGGAGTGTTCGAATTCCTGGAAGCGGCCCGGCTGCTGCATGCCGAATACCCGCACTGTGGTTTCTCCATCCTTGGGCGTCCCGAAACGGAGAACCCCACCGGGCTGGACCTGCAGCAATGCGAAAAGCTTGCGGCCGAGTATCCGGTACTTTTCATTCCCGGCACCGACGATGTGCGCCCATTCCTGGCGGACTGCTCGGTCTTCGTCCTGCCATCGTATTACCGGGAGGGCCTGCCGCGCACGATCCTTGAGGCGATGGCGACGGGACGGGCTGTTATCACAACTGACATGCCCGGCTGCCGCGATCCGGTAGAGGAAGGAACTAACGGTTTTCTGGTGCAGCCGCGGGATGCAGGCTCACTGCTATCGGCGATGCGCAAATTTGCCCAGCAACCGGAACTGGCCGTTCGCATGGGGGCACGCGCGCGCCATATCGCCGAGCAGACCTATGACGTGCACAAGGTGAACCGCCAGTTGCTGAGCGAGATGGGCCTGATGGCGCCCGCCGCCGGAACAGAGCAAACGACAGACGCAAGCCTCGCACGGCAAAGAGACATCGCCTTGCCCGGAATGGCAGGCGGAAAGGGATAGGCCATCCAGTTGCGCGCGGTCATCGTCGGGGCGGTCGACAGCACCGCCGTCACAATCGAGGAAGCCGGAAGCGCTCCGGGCTGGTCGGTGCCGCTTGTCGTGACCCTGCCTGACGAACTTCGCGCGCGGCATTCTGATTTTTATGATCTTGCGCCGCTCGCCGAAAAGGCGGGGGCCGAAATCCTTCGCGCCGCCAATTCGAACGCCACGGAAACCATCGCCGCCATCCGTGCAGCCCGACCGGACTATCTGTTCGTGATCGGATGGTCGCAGATTTGCCGACCGGAATTCCTCGACATCTGTCCCGGCAAGGCCATCGGCTATCACCCGGCGGCGCTGCCCCGCCTGCGCGGGCGCGCGGCCATTCCGTGGACCATCCTGCTGGGTGAACCGATCACGGCGAGCAGCCTGTTCTGGCTGGCTGACGGCACCGACACGGGCGAGATCCTGCGGCAGGAATTCTTCCATGTCGCAAGCGACGAAACAGCTCAAACTCTATACGACAAGCACATGTCCGCACTGCGATCGATGCTGACCGTCACATTGGCCGAGCTCACCAGCGGCGTGGAGCGCCGCATCCCCCAGGATGACCGCTACGCCACGTGGGCGGCCAAACGAACGCCGCACGATGGCCTGATCGATTGGCGCAGCGGCGCGAAGGAGATCGACCGGCTCATTCGCGCCGTCGGACGTCCTTACCCCGGAGCATTCACCGATCTTGGGGGCGGGAAACTGGTCATCTGGAGCGCATCGCCGGTCGAGGGCGCTGACAGACATCATGCGATGCCGGGGCAGATCGTTGCCTGCGACGGAGGATCGCTGACAGTCCAGACCGGCAATGGACTTCTGGCGATCCACGAGTGGTACACCGACGCAGACACAAAGCCTCCGCGCTTGCATCAATTTCTGGGAGTGGCCAGTCGATGAAGGAGTCGCACTTTGGCCGGACGCTGGTCATCGCACCGCATCCCGATGATGAAATCCTTGGCTGCGGCGGGACCATGGCCCGGCTGGTGGATGAAGGGTCCGAAGTTGTCGTCGCGATTGTTACAACAGGCCAGCCCCCCGCTTTCACGCCAGAACACATTGCTCTTGTCGAACGGGAGGTGCGACAGGCGCACGAAATTATCGGGGTCCGCGACTGCCGGTTCATGGGTCTTCCCGCTGCGGCACTCGACACCGTCCCCGGCGCGGCGCTCAATGCAAGATTTCAGGAACTGATCACCGACGTGCGACCTGACACGCTGCTGCTGCCCTTTGTCGGCGACATCCATGCCGACCATCAGCTCAGTTTCCTGGCGGCGATGGTTGCAGCACGGCCCCGGCACAACGACGCGCCGAGCCTTGTCATGTGCTACGAAACGTTGTCCGAAACGAATTGGTACGCTGCCCCGGCTACTCCGGCATTCGTACCAAACGCATTTATCGACGTCTCTGCCACGCTCGAGCGCAAACTGCAGGCGTTCGGAGCCATTGCAAGCCAGTTGCACCCCTTTCCCGAAGAACGTTCGCTGGAAGCGCTAAGGGCCCTCGCAACGCTTCGCGGTGCGACTGTCCACCTGCACGCCGCGGAAGCTTTCATGATTGTAAGGCAGATTTACCGATCTTGAGCCCGCGGCTCACTCCCCTTTTGCGGCGAATGGGCACTTGGCTGAGGTCAACGGCAGGGCTCGACTCGGGAAGTAATGACCAGTTTGCACTGTGCCAGGAAGGGCACACAAACTTGCGACCCATTTCTATTGCGCATGCAAAATTTTTGAACGCGAACCCATAACTGGTTAGCCAGAAGCTAACTAACCTACGGGGAACAGGGGATGTTCGGGAATCTGTTTCCTGAAAAATGAGAGTCCCTAACATTCGATGGAAAGTTAACTTTGCACTTATCATAATCAGAAAGTGCAGGTATCATGCCTGTCAAGTACAGGGGTCCGGAATAAAGTCTTATAACAAAACTCATACTCTTGGGTATGATTACCAAAGGGGGTGTGGCCATGCACGGCACTGGACCAATTTCTATCTCGCTCGTCTGCCCAAACACTCTGGCGAGAGAGGGTCTTCGAAGAATCCTTAATGAAGAAGAGTTTGAAGTAATCGACTCTTGTGCACGCAGCGAACTGCTCTCTGACAGCCAAACGGCGTCTTCCACACAAATCATCGTAATCGACAGCGGGCCTATGGGCCGGTGTGCAGAAGAAATCGAAGATCTGCACGAAAGGTTTCCCAACGCGCGGCTGGTTGCGCTGTCGGACGGCTTTTGCCTAGCCAATATGGTGGATGCATTCAGGGCCGGCGCCGATGGCTATATCCTGAAGGAAATCGGCTGCGACTCCCTGATTGAATCGCTGCGGCTGGTCAGGCTCGGCGAAAAGGTCATGCCCAGCGAACTGGTCCGTCACCTGCCGCAACATTCGATGGTTGAAAATGCGTCGACCGGATCCGAGGCCGATCCGGCAGAGCTGCTCTCCGAACGGGAAATCGAAACGCTTCGTTGCCTTGTCCTTGGCTATGCCAACAAGGTCATCGCCTATCGCCTGGACATCAGCGAGGCCACCGTAAAGGTCCACGTCAAGGCAGTCTTGCGTAAACTGATGGTGCAAAACCGGACACAGGCGGCGATCTGGGCGGTCAATCGCGGCTTGGTTTCAACGCCGATGAGCGTGATTGCGCAATCAGAGCCGGCGCAGATGGAAAATGTGGAAACCGACGACCAGCAATTGATGTTGGGCAGCAACTGACGGGAGCATGGGGGGCGGCGTACTTACGCCAGTCCCTCTTCCTTCAGCGCCTGACGCACTGCAGGCCTCTCTGCTATCAGCTCGAAATAGCTCAGCAGCCGGGGGGACAAGGGGAGGTCAAAACCCTCTGCCCAGCGCAGCATGACAAACAGATAGGCGTCCGCCACGGTGAAGCGAGAGCCCATAAGGTAGGTCCCCGCCATCTGGTTTTCGAGGACTTCTAGCCGTTTTGCGACTGCCGCGGCTGCGCTGTCCCGTTCGGTCGCACTATCGCTGTGCCAGAACGGCTTGAACGCGACATGCAATTCGGATGAGAGATAGGACAGCATCTCGATCAGTTCGGTGCGGCGGAGCGCACCTTGCGCCCCGAGATCCGGATCCCATTTCGCGATGAGATCAAGGATCGCAACATTCTCCGTAACCGCAGTTCCGTCCTCAAGCACCAGCATGGGCACATAGCCCTTGGGATTGATCGCACTATAATCATCACCGCTCTCAGTAGTCTTTGTCCTGATATCGACTTTCTCGAATTCAGCTTCGAAACCCGCCTCATGAAGCGAAATACGGCTGGCGAGGCTGCAGGCTCCGGGTGCGTAGTAAAGCTTCATGGTTGTTTCTCTCCCGTTCGATGGGATTGCTCGGAAATGCATCCAATCGACTCAGTTGCACGGCTCTGTTTTGTCTAACATCCTGCCCAATGAACGCCACCCAAGCTCGAAGGAAACGAGGCAAATTGTCCGTCGGGAAAGTCAAATAGCTCTTAACGGATGTTGCCTTGCATAGTCGGGAAGGAGTATTATCCCCCAATACGCCGTTCGTAACCTCAGGCCGATAAAGATGCCGGGTCGGGCCATTACACGCAGTTGCAAGGACAGGACTTGAAATTCCTTGTCCAGCCGCCTGAAACAGATTGGCTCTGTCCAGCATCCCAAAGGCCCAAAAGATGGGAGATGGGGTAATGGCAATAGCACGACCTGCCGCCGTGGTGCCGGAGATGGAAGCCGTCTCTGTTCGCAAGATTGACCTTCATGACCTGCGAATAGCTTTGGACCAGGGCTGGAAGGACTTTCTGGACCTGCGCGGCGATCTGGTTTTCATCGGGCTGATCTATCCCGCGGTGGTTGTGCTTGCGATTATCTATGCATTCCAGCAGTCGATCCTGCCCTTGATCTTCCCGCTGGTCGCCGGGTCTATCCTGTTCGGCCCGGCGGTGGCTGCGGGTTTTTATGAACTTGCCCGGCGCAGGGAACAGGGGCTCGACACCAGGTACCGGCATTTCCTGGACGTGATGCGCGGCCCTGCCGCGTTCTCGCTTTTCGCCCTCAGCACAATGCTGTTCCTGCTCTTCATGTTCTGGATAATTGCCGCCTGGCTCATCTATGTATCCACGCTGGGTACGGCCGTTCCGGAAGCCGCTCGTTCACTGCCGACATTCCTGAAAGCTGTCTTTTCCACGCCAGCAGGTTGGAAGATGATCGTCGCCGGCAATCTTGTCGGAATGGTCTTTGTCGTGCTGGCGCTGGCGTTCAGTGTCGTGTCGTTCCCCATGGTGGTCGACCGGCCGGTAAGTGCGGGCGATGCCATGCGCACATCATTTGCAGTGGCGCGGAAAAGCCCTGTCGCCGTCGCGGTATGGGGACTGATCGTCGTGGCAATGCTGGTCATCGGGTCACTGCCCGCCTTTATCGGGCTCGCCGTCGTGTTGCCGGTCTTGGGCTATTCCACCTGGCACCTTTACACGCGCGCTGTAAGCCGCTGATCGCGAGGAGCGCCGGACGACTACTTGGCGACCGGCGCTCCTCCCGCTGCCTTTGGCGCCGGCATGGCAGGCGCGCTGCCAAGCGTCGACAGGTACTTGATGACGCTGGCCCGGTCCTCTGGGCGGCGCAATCCGGCGAAGCTCATCTTGGTTCCGGGCACGGTGCGCGCCGGAGAGCCCAGGTAGTCGAACAGTAACTGATAGGTCCAGGCGCCCCCGTGGCTGGTCAATGCCGGTGAGTAGGCAAAGCCCCCGTGAGATGCCACGCCCCGGCCGACGACGCCCCACAGGTTGGGACCGACGCGGTTGGGGCCGCCATTTGTGAAATCATGGCAGCTTGCGCAAACACGCGCCTTTTCCTTGCCTGCTCCCGCATCTGCAGCAGCGAGCAACGCACCCAAATCGACCGGCGCTGCCGGCGCTGATGATGTTTGGGCGACTGCGGACGGAGGCGGTGCCTGCCCCTCGATGTCACGCTGGTACGCCAGTAACCTGTTACGCTCTGCGGTTTTTTCAAGGCTGTCGGGCCAGGATCGCTGAACCGAAGCAAGATCGACGCGCGGGGGCATGTCAGGCACCGGCTTGTAGACCAATACGCCCGGATTATCTTTCGGCATAAGCTGCCGGGTAAACCAACTGAGCGTCCAGATCAGCGCAATCGATCCTGTAACCGACGCGACGACCATCCACTTGCGCGACCGGTCCATCGTCAGCCCGCCCCGCCCATGAAGATCGCCCGCGTCCAGAAGGAGTAGTCGGATTCGATAAGCATGATGCGGACCAGCACAATAAGAGCCAACGGCGGCACAAGTATCGCATAGACCAGCGACAATCGCTCCCAGGCCATGTGCATGAAGATCGACACGATCAGCCCAGCCTTTAGCATCATGAAGATGATGATCAGCGTCCAGCGCATGATGCCGTGAACCTGGAAGTAGTCGACCGCGTAGGACATGGCGCTCAGGACAAAGAGGTAGCCCCAAACTTTGAGATAAAGACCAATGGGATGCTGCTGCCCGCTGTCGTGCGCCCCGGTTTCAGACGGCGCTACGGAGGTGGTGTCGTGCATTTACCCGGCTCCCCTTCACCACAGATAGAAGAAAGCGAAAATGAACACCCAGACGAGATCGACGAAGTGCCAGTACAGCCCCGCGATCTCGACCGCCGAATAGTCTCCCGAACGGTCATACTGTCCGCGCAGCACCTTGATGGCGACGACCAGCAGGATGATCACCCCGATACTCACGTGCAGGCCGTGGAACCCGGTTATCATGAAGAAGCTCGCCCCGAACTGGGGGGCGCCCATCGGGTTGCTCCAGGGCCGCACGCCTTCTTCGATGAGCTTGGTCCATTCGAAGGCCTGCATGCCGACGAAGGCGGCGCCGAACAGCGCTGTAACGAACATCAGAATAGCGGTGGTCTTGCGGTCGCGCCGGTAGCCGAAGTTGACTGCCATCGCCATCGTGCCGCTTGAGCTGATCAGAACGAAAGTCATGATCGCGATCAGGATCAACGGGATCGACTGTCCCGCGATGGTCAGCGCGAAGACCTCTGCCGTATTGGGCCAGGGCAACGTCGCCGATGCGCGCATGGTCATGTAGGAGGTCAGGAAGCACGAGAAGATGAAGGTATCGCTCAGCAGGAAGATCCACATCATCGCCTTGCCCCAATGGGTGTGGCGAAAGACCTCCTGATCCCGCGACCAGTCCGAAACGATGCTGCGCAGGCCTTCATCAGCCTCCACCAGCTTCGGCAATCCAGCGCTATCGTGCGACATGAGCAATCATCCCGCGTTGTTTTCAGGTCAGTACGAGCAATCCCAGCAGCAACAGCCAGACCAGCAAAAGAAAGTGCCAATAGACGGCGCAGAGGCCGATATTGCGAAAGGCCCGCCCCTCTTCACCGGGGCTGAAGCTCTGCCCGACAGCCCGCGCGCAAGCGACCAGGCCGCCCGCCAGATGCAGGCCATGCACGGCCGTGATTAGGTAGAAGAAGGCGATGGAGGGGTTGGCCGCCAGATAATAGCCAGCCGCCCGGTACTGCTGCCACAACACCAACTGACCGGCGAGGAAGAGCAGCCCCAATGCAGCGCCGATCAGCGTCATGCGGCGCGCAGCATCCCGTTCAAACTTCTGTGCAGCGCGTCGCGCCATCTCCCATGCAACGCTGCTTACCAGCAGTATTGCCGTGTTGATCCAGAGCATCGGCGGCTCCGGCATGGGCCGCCAATCGGTGCCCGCCATATGCGCCATGAGGCCGTGGGAGCCCATGCGTGCTATATACGCCGCTGTAATCAAAGCGAAGATCACGGCGGCTACGCACATATAGACGTAAAGGCCAACCTGCACGGCGGGCGGGCGGTAGTCCTCTGGCGGCCCCAGCCCGTCGAGGCCGGGCGTCTCCCAGCTTTTCTGTGTCAGGCGGCTTAGCAGGCTCATGACGGTGGCTCGTTCTGGGGAATGAAGTCTCTTGGAGCGCCAGGCACGCTGTAGTCATAGGCCCAGCGATAGACTGTCGGCAGCTTTGCACCCCAGTTGCCATGCGCCGGGGGTGTTTGCGGGGTCTGCCATTCCAGGCTTGCCGCGTTCCACGGGTTAGGATCAGCCTTCGGTCCGCGGAAGAGGCTCCAGATCATGTTGATGAAGAACAGTGTCTGGGCGAGCGCCACCACGATAGCGGCGAGAGATGTCCACTGGCTCGCCAGATGTACCGAGTCAGGGATGAAGCTGGTTTCACCCAATGCATAATAGCGGCGGGGGACGCCCAGAATGCCGATGTAATGCATCGGCAGGAATATCGCGTAGACACCGAGGAACGTGACCCAGAAGTGCCACTTGCCCAATGTGTCATTCCACATTCGGCCAGTGATTTTGGGATACCAGTGGTAGATCGCGCCAAAGATCACAAGGATGGGGGAGACGCCCATCACCATGTGGAAATGGCCCACGACGAACATGGTGTCAGACAGCGGCACATCGACGCTGACATTGCCCAGGAACAGACCCGTCAGCCCGCCGTGGATGAAGGTGAAGATGAAGGCGATGGCGAACAGCATCGGCACGCGCAGGTGGATGTCGCCTCGCCAAAGCGTCAGCAGCCAGTTGTAGACCTTGATCGCAGTGGGAATTGCGATGATCAGCGTCGAGATCGCGAAGAAGTACCCGAAGTACGGGTTCATGCCGCTGACGTACATATGGTGCGCCCAGACCACGAAGCTGAGCCCGCCGATGATGACGATGGCCCAGACCATCATACGGTAGCCAAAGATATTGCGCCGCGCATGGACGCTGATCAGGTCTGAAACAATGCCGAAGGCCGGCAGGGCGACGATGTAGACCTCGGGATGGCCGAAGAACCAGAACAGGTGCTGGAACAGGAGCGGACTGCCGCCTTCGGTCTTGGTCGCTGCGCCCAAAACCTCCATGCTGGGCATGAAGAAGCTTGTGCCCGCCAACTGATCAAGCAGCATCATGATGGCCGCAACGAAGAGGGCTGGAAATGCCAGCAGCCCCATGATCGAGGCGGTGAAGATGCCCCAGACCGACAGAGGCATGCGCATCAGCGTCATGCCGCGGCACCGCGCCTGAAGGACCGTCGTCACATAATTTAGGCCGCCCATGGTGAAAGCGATGATGAAAATGGCCAGACTGACCAACATGGTAATAATGCCCCACTGGTGGCCCGGCGTGCCTTCGGTGATCGACTGGGGTGGATAGAGAGTCCAACCCGCCCCCGTGGGGCCGCCGGGGACTAGGAAGCCAATGACCAGAACAATCACCGAGAGCAAATAGACCCAGTAACTCAGCATGTTGACGAACGGGAACACCATGTCCCTGGCGCCAACCATCAGCGGAATGAGGTAATTTCCAAAGCCGCCGAGTAACAAGGCGGTGAGCAGGTAGACCACCATGATCATCCCGTGCATCGACACGTATTGCAGGTAGTTTTCAGGCTGGATGGCGGGAAATGCCCCGGGAAAGCCAAGCTGCAGCCGCATCAGCACGGAAAGCACGAGGGCGACCAGACCGATGCCGATGGCGGTCACGGCGTATTGGACGGCGATTACCTTGTGATCCTGGCTCCAGACATATTTTCCGACCCAGGTTTTGGGATGGTGGAGCGGTCTCAGATCGTCAGCCAGAGTGGTGGCCATCAGGGATTCCTCCAGGCAGCCGGCACGACGCAGGCGTTGGAAGTGGCAAGGATTGCGGCGAGGGACTTGGGGCTGGCTTCGGCCATGACCTGCTCAAAGCTGGCTTGCTGGGCGAGCCAGCTGTCAAAGTTCTTGGTGGAATCAACTACGACTGAAGCGCGCATCTCATGATGGCCGACACCGCACAGTTCGGCGCAAAGAACATCATACTTCCCTCGTACCGTTGGCGTCATCCAGAAATAGGTGACGATGCCGGGAACGAGATCCATCTTTGCCCGGAATTCGGGGACGTAAAAATCGTGCAGCACGTCCTTGGAACGCAGCACCATCTTGACTGGCTGGTTGGCCGGAAGGTGTAGCT
>JBEVKC010000098.1:0-35242 GCA_040509895.1 Novosphingobium sp.
CAGCTCGACCTTGCAGGACTGGGCGACGAAGAACTGGATGCGCTGCTCGAACACTCGTTCAATCGGTATTTTGAGACCAGCGGCCTGTTCGGCACGCCGGAGGATTGCCTCCCCCTGATCCGCCTCCTCAGCGAGATCGGCGTGAATGAAATCGGCTGCCTCATCGATTTCGGCATCGCGACGGATACGGTGCTTGAAAGCCTGCCTGCACTTAACCGGCTGCGGCAATTGTCTGTTGCCGATGCTTCCGAGGTGGAAAGCACGCTGCCTGAACTGATGGCAGAACACGGCGTCACCCATCTTCAGTGCACGCCGTCCCTGCTGAATGTTCTGGTGAGCGACGGTGCGGCCCGCCCGCAGCTAACGTCGCTCAAGCGCCTGATGGTAGGCGGTGAGGCGTTCCCGCCGCATCTGGCCCGCGACATGCTCTCGCTCGTCGATGGCGCGGTGATGAACATGTACGGGCCGACCGAGACGACTATCTGGTCCACGGTTCACACGCTGGAGCAGAGCGATGAGGTGCCGCCGCTCGGCCGTCCGCTCGTCAATCAGCAGGTCTATGTCGTCGATCGGCATATGCAGCCCGTGCGCCCCGGCACTCCCGGTGAACTGGTGATCGCTGGGGACGGCGTGGTGCGCGGTTATCTGAACCGGCCGGAACTGACGGCCGAGCGGTTCATCACCGATCCGATCAACCCGGAAGGGCGTGCCTATCGGACGGGTGATCTTGTGCGTCAGCGGGCCGATGGAACGCTGGAGTTCATGGGCCGCCTGGACCATCAGGTGAAGGTCCGCGGCTATCGCATCGAACTGGGCGAGATCGAGGCGGCGCTGGCCGGCCATCCGAACGTGGTCGAGGCGGTGGTCATTGCCCATCGCGGCGCGGACGTGGTGGATGCCCGCCTTGTGGCCTACCTTGTGCCATCTGAGGGCACGATTGCCGCTGAAGACCTCCGTTCCCACCTGCGCACCGGCCTTCCCGAATTCATGGTCCCGGCAAGCTTTATTGAACTGGTTGCGCTGCCACGGACACCGAACGGCAAGATCGACCGCAAGGCGCTTCCCGATCCGGACAGTATTCGGGTCGAGGTTCCATCGAACAGTGCACCCGAACCGGCCAACGCCATGGAAACGCAGATTCAGGACGTGTGGTGCGACCTGCTGAAGCTTCCTCGCGTCGGTCTGCGGGACAACTTCTTCGACATCGGAGGCCACTCGCTGCTGGCAGTGCAACTCCACCGCCGTCTCGTCGCAATTGCCGACAAGCCGGTTTCGCTGACGGACATTTTCCGCTTCCCGACAATCGCTACGCTGGCGGCTCATCTGTCCGCGTCCGGTGACGAGCCCGAAGCCGCCCGTGAAGGGCAGGACCGCGCCCAGAACCGGCGAGCAGCCCTGCAGCGCCGCGGTGTCGCCCGCGCTCTCGTGAGGGGCTGAACGATGGACCAACAACACGGCCAGTTCGACCCTGAAGGCGCACGGGAAATCCCGGATACGGCAATCGCGATTGTCGGCATATCATGCCGGTTCGCAGGTGCGCGCGGTATCGACGAATACTGGAACATGCTGCGCGACGGACGCGAAGCCGTTCGGGACTATACCGACGAGGAACTGTCTGCGGAGGGCGTAAGTGCCTCCCTGCTGCGTGATCGCAACTATGTCCGTCGCGGCGCCCCGCTGGATGATATGGAATGCTTCGACGCCTCGCTGTTCGACCTCAGCCCGCGCGATGCGGCGATCATGGACCCGCAGCACCGCCACTTCCTTGAATGCACCTGGGAGGCGCTGGAAAATGCCGGGCATACGCCGCAACGCTTTGACGGCGTGATCGGCGTTTTCGGCGGCACGGGCCACAACGCCTACATGCTCTACAACCTGCTGACCAATCCAAAGCTGGTCCGCGACGTGGGCCTGTTCCTGCTGCGCCATACCAGCAACGACAAGGACTTCCTGACCACGCGCGTCTCGTACCTGTTCGACCTGAAGGGGCCGAGCATCAATGTGCAGACTGCGTGCTCCACCTCGCTGGTGGCGATCCACATGGCGGCACAGAGCCTGCTCAATGGTGAATGCGACATGGCTATCGCGGGCGGTTCATCCATCGAACTGCCGCACCGGCTGGGCTATGTTTACGAGGAGGGCGAAATCCTCTCGCCCGACGGGCACTGCCGTCCGTTCGACGCCGCTTCGCAAGGCACGGTCTTCGGCAGCGGCGCGGCGGTTGTCGCATTGCGGCGGCTGGCCGACGCGGTTGAAGCGGGCGACCACATCTATGCGGTTCTGCGCGGCTCTGCGGTCAATAACGACGGCGCGGGCAAGGTGGGCTATCTGGCCCCCAGCGTGGATGGGCAGGCCAAGGCCATCGCCGAAGCCCTTGCCATGGCAGACGTCGACGCAGGCTCAATCGCCTATGTTGAAGCGCACGGCACAGGCACGCCGGTCGGCGATCCCATTGAGATCGCCGCGCTGACCCAGGCCTTCCGCCAGACGACCGACAGCGTCGGGCACTGTGGCATCGGGTCAGTGAAAGCCAACATCGGACATACCGACACTGCGGCCGGAGCGGCGGGGCTCATCAAGGTTGCGCTGGCGCTTCATAATGAGGAACTGCCCGCCTCGCTCAATTTCGACGCGCCCAACCCTTCCATTGCCTTTGAGGGCAGCCCATTCCGTGTCCAGCACGAGCGCGTGCCATGGCCTGTGGGCGGTCAGCCGCGCCGGGCGGGCGTCAGCTCCTTGGGCGTGGGCGGTACGAACGCGCATGTTGTGCTGGAAGAGGCTCCGCCGCGCCCGCACAGTGGGCCAAGCCGCCGGCGCCACCAGCTGCTGCTCTGCACCGCGAAATCGGCCGCTGTGGCAGAGTCCAATGCTGGGGCGCTGGCTACGTTCCTGCAGGACAATCCGACGGCCAACCTTGCGGATACGGCCTTTACCCTGGCTATTGGCCGCCAGCATCTTGCCCACCGCCGCTTCGTGGTCGCTAATGGGGCGGGGCAGGCGGCAGAGCGGCTCCGCGCTTTGACAGGACAAGACGCACCCCCACAAGCGTTCCTGCCAGAGCGCCCGGTAGCCTTCATGTTTTGCGGGGCTGGGCCGCAGCACGCCGACATGGCGCGCGACCTTTATCAGAATGAGCCCTTGTTCCGTGCAGAAGTGGATAAGGCTTTCGCTGCGCTTGATCGCTTGGGGCCGAACGAGGTGCGCCGTTGGCTGTTCCCCAGCGAGGCAGACTGGTCTTCCGCAACGACCGAGATGGAGCGTCCTTCAGTAGCGCTCCCCGCGCTGTTCATCATCCAGACGGCGCTTGCGCGGCTGTGGATGTCGGTAGGCGTGCAGCCGTCGGCCATGATCGGGCACAGCTCTGGCGAATATGCCGCGGCGCATATCTCCGGTGTGATCGACCTTGAGTCAGGCCTTCGGATCGTCAGCGCACGCGGCAGGCTGTTCGAAACGATCCGCGATGGCGGTATGTTGAGCGTTCCCGTCAGCGAGGCCGAACTGCTGCCGCTTTTGCCTGCAGATCTTTCCATCGCGGCGATCAATGCCCCCAGCCTTTGCGTCGTGTCGGGGCCGGCCAAGGCCATCGCGCGTTTCCATGAGGAACTGGCCGGGCGCGAGATCGAAACACAGGTCGTACGCATTTCGGTCGCCGCTCATTCGCCGATGCTGGACCCGATCCTGCCGGAATTCCGAGCGCTTATGCAGACTATCGACCTGCGTGCCCCGCAAATCCCGTTCGTTTCCAACCTGACGGGCGACTGGGCCAGTGCCGGGGACGTGACCGATCCTGAATACTGGGTCCGCCACCTGCGCCAGACGGTGCGCTACACTGATGGTCTTGGCCGCCTGCTTGAAGATCAGGACCGCGCTCTTCTTGAAGTGGGCCCCGGTCGTGGGATGGCCAGTCTTGTGCGCCAGCATCCGGGCCGCGGCAAGCAGCAGCCGGTGCTCAGTTCCATGCGCCATCCCGATCAGGATGCCGATGACGATGCCGTGTGGCTAGAAGCATTGGGCCAGCTTTGGGCGGAGGGCGTTCCGATTGATTGGGACAGCTTCTGGAAGGGTGAGCAGCGACTGCGCATTCCCTTGCCGACCTATCAGTTCGACCGCCAGCGCCACTGGTACGAACCCGGCGTGCAGCTTGCCATGGGGCAGGGCGCCGGAAACGGCGGGAATCGCTCGGACGACGTTGCCGATTGGCAGTATGAGCCTGTCTGGAAGCGGACATTCGCGCCAGCCGGCGAAGCGCGGCAGGGCACGGCGCTGATCTTCGATGATGGGTGCGGCCTAAGCCGACAGGTTGCGGACCGGCTAGGCCAGTTGGACAACGTCGTCGTCACGGTAATCGCAGGCAGCCGCTTTGGGCGGCGTGGATCGGACGTATTTTCGATCAATCCAGCCAGTCCCGCTGATTACCGGCTATTGTTCGACGCACTTGCCGCCGAAGGCCGCTTGCCGTCCCAGATTTATCATGGCTGGCTTGTTACCGGGGATGGGCGCAAGCAGCCTACACCGGAAGCGCTGCTCGACCGCGGGTTTCACAGCCTTGTCGCGATGTCCCGTGAACTTGCCGGTCAGATCGGCGGTGAACGCGTCGACATTGCCCTGCTGACCGACAGGCTCCAACGTATAGGCGATGATCGCGACCTAATGCCCATCAAGGCGACGGTGCTTGGTGCCGCGAGTGTCATCCAGACCGAATATCCCAACCTTCACATTCATTACATTGATGTCTCGCTGCCAAATCAGGACCCCCCGCGTGCCGTAATGGCGCTGGCTGATGCGGTAGTGAGCGAACTGGCCGAAGATTCGAGCGAAAGCGTCGTCGCCTACCGTGGCGGGGAACGTTGGGTTCGGGAATTCAGTCAGATTCCTGCCAGTCTGACTGGCAGGAAGGCGTCCGAGCCCCACCCCCGTTCGGACGCCACTTATCTCGTGACGGGCGGTCTTGGCGGGCTTGGCCTTGCCGTGGCCCGTCAGCTCGCCGAAACGCCGGGCGTCCGCATCGCCCTGCTGGGCAGGACGGCCTTGCCCCCGCGTGAGGGCTGGGCAGAACTGCTTGCCAGCGGTTCCATCGACGCCCTGCTGGAAAGCAGGCTTCGCAAGGTGCTGGCGCTCGAAGCTTGCGGTGCGCGGGTCGAAATCATTGCCGCGGACGTTGCCAACCCGCGAGCCCTGCAAAAGGCGGTCCGGCAGGTCACGGCGAGGCTGGGCGCAATCGATGGCGTGTTCCACACAGCGGGTGTGCTTGACGACGAGTTGGTCGAATCCAAATCGCGTGCCGGGATGGATGCGGTTCTCAAACCCAAGGTTGCCGGAACGCTGGCGCTTGAGCAGGCACTGAAAGACCAGCCTCCGGAATTCATCATGCTGTTCTCGTCGATCAGCGCATTCGCGGGCCTCCCGGGACAAGTTGATTACGCTGGCGCAAATGCGTTCCTTGACAGCTTTGCGCAGGCACGCGCGGCGGATGGCAAGACCCGTATCGTGTCAGTCTCCTGGAGCCCGTGGCGCGAAGTCGGAAAGGCAGCGCACCTATCCGAAGGCGGAGAAACGGCCGGACTTGCCGAGGATCTGCCCGACAGCGGAAGAGTCGACCACCCGTTCCTTGAGAAGCTGCACCTGATATCACCTGATGAGGCCGTAGTTTCGTCCACCCTGTCCCCGGAAAAGCACTGGCTGCTTGCGGAACACCGGATGGAAGGCACTGGCCCGCTGATCCCGGGCACTGGCTTTCTGGAACTGGTGAGAGCCGCGTACGGCTTCGTCAGCCCCGGTATGGTGACCTTGTCCGATGTGACTTTCCTGACCCCCTTCGCCGTGCCGGATGGAGAGGCGCGCGAACTGCGGGTTCATTTCAAGCGGCGCTCCGGCGACGATTGGCGCTTTGCCATATTGGGTCGCCCGGCGGGCAACGGTAAGCAGGACTGGGTTGAGCACGCCACCGGTTTGGTGTCGGCTGCGCCCGTTCTTGCGGTCCCGGACATCCTTGAAATCGAGGCTGTGGAACGCGGGTGCGCGAAGGTTCTGGACGGAAAGGAAGTTTCCAGCGCTGCGCTGCAATTTGGCCCCCGGTGGTCGAACGTTCAGCGCACTTCAATCGGTGACGGTGAGGCGGTTTTGCGCCTGTCCATCGATGTCGCATTTGAAGGCGACTTTGAACACGTCCTGCTGCACCCGGCCCTTCTGGATTTCGCCACGGCAGGTGCCCAGTCGCTCATCCCCGGATACGTTGCCGGGAAAGATCTGTTTGCGCCGTTTTCCTATCGTCGCCTCGTGCTCCATGCGCCTTTGCCGAAGTCGATTGTCAGCCATATTCGCCACCGGGCTAGCGGAACGCGATCCGACCTCATGGCAGCCTTTGATGTGACGATCGCGGATGAGGACGGCCGGGTTCTGGCTCAAATCTCCGAATTCACCATGATGCGTGTCGCTGATGGCGGGTTGCCAAAGGCTGGCGCTGCGCGTGCAGCCGCCAGCAGCAATCGTGCCACACAAGCCGCTGTCGATGACAGGAATGCCATCCTGCCCGAAGAAGGGCTACAAGTGATCGCCAACGTGCTGAAAGGCTCTGCACGTCCGCATGTAATCATTTCCCCGTCTGACCTGGGCGAAGCGCTCGCCAGACTGCGCTCACCGCACCAGGCCGTCCGCCGCGAAATCACTTCGGATGGCGAAGGCGGCGGGGATTTGCCGGCGACTGCGATGGAGCAGGTCATTGCAGGCTTGTGGACCGAGCTTCTGGGTGTCGATCCGATCTATCGGGACGACAATTTCTTCGACCTTGGCGGGCATTCGCTTCTTGCCGTGCAGTTCACGAACCGGCTGCGGAAGAAAACGGGCAAGACCTTGCCGCTCGCTGCCCTGCTCGACACTCCCACCGTCGCCTCTTTGGCGTACGAACTTGACCCGGCAGGGTCGGAGCGCGCGCAAGCGCCCAGTGGCGAGCAACCGCAACCGGCTTCTGCGCATCGCGATATCGTGACGGTTCGCGCGGGCGGCACCGACACGCCGCTATTCTTCATCCACGACGGTTTGGGGGAAACGCTGCTCTACCGCGGGCTGGCATTGCGGCTCGACACCAATCGGACAGTCTATGGGGTTGAACCACTGCGCAATTCGTCGGGAGGCTATGCCCATACCCGCATTGACGAGATGGCCGCACATTACGTTGAACGCATCCGCACGGTGCAATCGCATGGACCTTACCTGCTCGCCGGACTTTGCGCGGGCGGCGTGATTGCGTTCGACATGGCAAGGCAGTTGCAAGACGCGGGGGAGCAGGTGGCTTTCGTCGGCATCATCGATGCGGCGGACGTGGCCGCGGCCAAGCGCCCCTTCTATATCGCCCGCGCAAGGTTGGATCGCGTCAAGGCCTTGCTGGCGGACGAAGGGGTGGTCACGATGATCCCCGCGCTCACGCGCAAGGCTGCCAATGCGGTGCGCTGGGAAATCGAATCCCGCATGGCTGTGGCGCGGGATCGCAGGACGGTGCGGCAGCTGCGCTCTGCAAACGAATCCTCAAATCGGCCTGAGCAAACGGCTGCTGCGGACCCCTCTATTTCATTCCTGAAACTCTACGAAGTGGCGCACACGCTGCATCGTCCAAACGGCCTGTTCAGCGGCGGCAATGTCGCGCTGTTCAAGGCGAACAACGGTAATGGAGAGGTGGACGATATGCCCTATCAGGACGTTTATTCCGACCTGGCGCTGGGCTGGGGGAAGCGTGTGGCGGATGAGATATCGTTGATCTCTGTGCCCGGTGGACACAGCAGCGCGCTTCAGGAACCTCATGTTGCCACCTTGGCTCCGCTGTTCCAGCAGGCATTGGACGCCGCCACGGCTCGGTTTGAGCAAGTGCCACCAGTGCCGGTACCGGTCCTGCAGGACCACGAAATGGTGGCTGCGGAATGAGCGCGGGTCAGGAGAAACCGACCATTGATGTCGTCATTGTCAACTATTGCACCGGCGCGCTGGTAACCCACTGCCTGGAAAGCCTTGAGGAAGAACGCGAATCTGGCTCAAAGCTTCGGGTAATCGTGGTCGATAACGCTTCCGCCGACGGATCGGCGGACCTCATTGAAGAGGTCATCCGGTCGCGGAACTGGAGTTGGGTGGATCTGCTCCGCTCTCCGGATAATCGAGGGTTCGGCGCGGGCAATAATCAGGGCATCGACTGGGCACTCGAAGCGTCAGAACCGGCAGACCTGATCTGGCTCTTGAACCCCGATACGCGCGTGATGCCAGGGGCTGCAGCTGCCCTCTGTGGCTTCATGGCGCGGCACCCAAATGCAGGCATCGCCGGGAGCGCGCTCCTGCTTGCGGATGGGGAACCATGGCCATTTGCGTTCCGCTTTCCCAGCCTATTGGGCGAGATCGAGCGCGGTTCGCATCTGGGTATCGTGTCGTGGTTGCTTAGCGGAAGCGCCCCCCTTCGCCGGATGGGGCGGACCTGTGAGAAAGTGGACTGGGTATCCGGGGCAAGCTTCGTGATACGCCGCGAATTGCTGGAAGACGGCCTGCGCTTCGACGAGGGCTATTTCCTCTATTACGAAGAAACGGACTTCTGCCTGCAGGCGACGCGCATGGGTTGGGAATGTTGGTACGTGCCCGATGCGGTCGTGCTGCATATCGCGGGTCAAAGCACGGGGATCACGGGAAATCAGATCAAGCTGCGCAGGCTGCCTGACTACTGGTTCAATTCCCGCCAGCGGTACTTCATCAAGAACCACGGCCGCTTCTATGGTATCCTGGCGGACTTCAGTTGGCTGGCAGCTCACATTCTCGCCAAGTTCAAGCAGTTGCTGCGCTCTGACGGTGAACCGGATCCGCCGCACCTGTTCCAGGACTTCATACGCAATGCTGCATTCCTGCCCCGGCGCCGCTGAACCTTGGGCTGGGCCTGAGGGTGTCGGTGCGTTGCCGGCAGCCACTGCCCCCTTTCGCCTCCAGGGTATTGAATTGCGAGCGCTGCCGGTCCCCGACGATGCGTTTCCGATGTGGCTGGTTGATACGTCACAGTCACGGGCGGACCACGTAGAAGGGCTGCTTTGCGCGATAGAGCGAGACAGGGCGGGCCGGTATAAAACCGACGCATTGCGTCACCGCTATACTGTGACCCATGGAATTCTTCGGAAAATTCTTCGGGATTTGTACGGCGTGCCGATAGACGAACAGGAGTTTTCAGAAAATGAATTCGGGAAGCCGTTCCTGACTTGCGTCCCGCAACTCCACTTCAGCATCAGCTATAGCGCGGGTTACGCGTTGATCGGCGTCAGCAAGGATGGCGAGATAGGCGTCGATATCGAAGCCATGCGGTTTATCGCGGATTCGGACGAACTTGCAGAGCTCCACTATACAGCGAGGGAGCGGGCGGAAATCCAGGCAAATCGACCTTCCGAAATCGAGCTTTCGCGACGGTTTCTAAGCATCTGGGTAAAGAAAGAGGCTTGCGTTAAGGCCTCGGGGCGCGGTCTCGACATTCCCTTGGATCAGTTGGAATGCGGCGGCGCGGATCAGGTGAGCCTTGTGCAGTTACCTGATCGCCGGCTTTATAGTACCGGCACAATTATGGTTGGGGGCGACCCGATTGTAGGTTGGGCTCGTAACTTGGTGTGAGTTCAAATTATTGAACAACATCTTGTGCGTGTTGCTTCAATATGCGGCGCTGATGTCAGGCTGCATGCGCTCTGGAGGAAGTAAACCTTCCCTGATTACATGAGCAATCATGTGTGCACGATTGCGCGTCCTGGTCTTTAGGCGGACGTTTTCTACATGCCGTTCTACCGTGCATGGAGCGATTTCCAGTTCAAGCGCTGCTTCTTTTGCCGAAAGGCCCAGTGCAACCAGACGCAGCACTTCATATTCACGATCCGTAAGTTGGATCAACTCGTAAGGGTACCTTTTCATGAAATCCCCCTGATTTCGCATGGTGGTGGCAAGTCGCCACCGGTGCCGGAATAATGGAATGCGACTCGGGAACGAGTCACGGGGAATTTTGGGTAAAATAAGTATGAATTCTCCTTCTGGGATGGCGCATATGGGTAAAAGGATGGGGATAATTGGCGCTAAATATTGACTTCACATTTTAGTGCGAAATGTGATTCGCGGTCATCCGGACTGCGCATCGTCTCCAACGAATTTGGAGCGCGCTACTTGATGCCCGCTCTCAAAAGTTTGAGGCGACTGAAGTCATGTTGCGATGATTGGAATGTGGCCGCGACTGGCGCAGCACCTAACGCAGGGGTATCGCCAATGTTGGTGGCTAGGCGATCCCTCCGTTGCCGGCCATCGGGCGCGGCCCCCTGGATTCCGGCGGGACCGATATGAGGTCTTGCGCGGTGTTGTTCGACAATGCCGATTGCCGATGCAGCGACAGGAGGTCGATCTCGCGCGCCAACATCGCGGCCTGAGTTCGATTGTGAACTGAGAGTTTCCGGAAGATGGCCTTCATTGCCACCTTCACAGATGCCTCACTGATTTCCAGTTCTCTTGAAATCATTTTGTTGGATAGTCCAAGAGAAAGGCCATTAAGTATCTTAATATCTCTATCACTCAATGAAAATTCGTCCGACACAATGTTATCATTGGTAGATTGATTGTCCTTTATATCAACAAGATTGATGATTTCCTTGAATTGGGAAGGAAATATGCTTTCTCCCATGGAAATTAGCTGAATCATGGCGACGAAGTTCTTGTAAGGAACTTCGTTGAGGATGTAGCCGTTCGCTCCGGCCAAAAAAATCTTTCTCATTGCGCCGAATTCGAATTTATCAGCCAGAACAACGGCTTTTGATTGCGAGAACCTGCTGATGATCGGGATGGTGTCCTTAAGGGACGACCTGCCATCAACGACGTAGTCCATGATGATGATGTGATCTTCGGCGTCGAAATCGAAATTAAGGTCGATTGCGTTCTCGATGGATTGGACAACGGCGAAGCCATTGTCTGCAAGCAGCCTTGCCAGACCCTCGCGCAGCAATGCGTTTCTAACCAGCAGAGATATGCTGCCCGATGTCATCGGAAGCTGCCCCCTATTAGTGCCCAAGTACGCCAGCGGGTGATCCCGTAAACAAGCTTCGGACGAGACTGCCGAACTTGATCCGGGATCAACCGATGCGCGCAATCGACGACCTGCGTACCAGATGTAAGTCGAAAAGTAATTCAAAATCTGCAACTCGAACTAACGTCCGATTTCTCAGCAGGTGATTTTACCTCCATTTCAATGAAACGGCGTGGATCATATTTTAGGCCAAGCTCTTCTATATATGGTTGTTTGCTGGGGAAAATTGTAACAGGCGTGCATCATGCTTGGGGCATGGCAAGGCCAGCACGCGGCGGGGCGCAGTGCCATCTTTGGACTGCATTTGTGCGGAAATTTGTTAGCCAAAAACTAACTAAGTCTCGAAAATAGCAGTTCGCCGCCACTTTGACCGCCCAAGATTCGCAGTCGGGCAGAGGCCAACTGTGCGGCATCGGCGACAAGGCGATGAGCATTCCCTGTCTACTGGCCCGGGAGGGCTGGGCGCCACCTGTCATGGCTGCGCCGGCGGACATCGCAGAATCCGTTATTCAACGGCCCTACTTGCCAAGTCGGCCGGGGCAGGCTCTTGTCCATCTGAACTGCATGGAGGGTGGGACAACAGTGCCTGGAGTTGACCCAGCGAGCGAGAATGCTGGACTTGCCGAAGTCGAACGCGAAGACGCGGGGCCGCGCGCGATCCTGCGCGTGCCCGAAGTGCTGAGGGCCATCGCCCTGAGTGGGCAGGGTATCGCAATGGGCGAACTGGCGCAGGAATTGAAACTGCCGAAGACCAGCCTCCACCGCCTGCTTCGTACCCTTGAGCATGGCGGCTTTGTCGTGCGGGCGGGCGGACTGTATCGCCCTGGCCCAGAGAGCTTCCGTCTGGCTGCGGCGCTGAGCCAAGCTGCTCCATCTGCACAGTTTCCAGCTTGCGCTCGTCCGGTTCTGGAATACCTGGCGGAGGAGACCGGCGAAACGGTCATGCTCTCGGTGATTTCGGACAAGCTGACGGAAAGCATCTACCTGGAAGTAATCGAATCCGCCTCGCCGCTCAGGTTCGCGATGCGCGCGGGCAATCGGCGGCCGCTTTTCAGCGTCGCCTCAGGAAAAGCGATGCTGGCGTTCCAGTCGGCCGAGCAGCAGAAACACTACCTCGATCAGACTGAGTTCTTTGAATTCACGCAGGAAACCACGCGGAAGGACGAAATGCCCGCGCTGCTCCACCGGACGCGCGAGCGGGGGGTCGTTTATGACCGCAACGGCATCGTCGACGGCGCAAGCGGAGTTGCGAGCCCCGTGTTCAATCGGGAGAACGAGGCATTCTGTGCGGTATCCATTGCCGGTCCCACCGAGCGGATGGACGCCCGGCGCGGTGTGTGGGAGCAGCTTGTACTTGAGGCCGGGCAGCAGATTTCGCAGATCCTGGGTTATACCGGGGCGTATCCCCCGGAAGCCTGAGATCAGCGCAAGATGCTGCGATCCAGCTCCGCTACGGAGTTCACGCCCAGCATCGCCATCGAAGTGCTGATTTCCTCTCGCAGGATTTCCAGCGCTCTGGCAGCTCCGGGCTTGCCGCCCGCTGCCGCGCCGTAGAGTGTTGCCCGGCCGATAAGGGTGGCATGCGCCCCGATGGCCATGGCTTTCAATACGTGGCTTCCGCGCCGGATTCCTCCGTCAAAGATAACGGTCATGCGGTTCGCCACTGCGTCAACGATCTCTGGCAGCGCTTCGATCGAGGCTGGTGAGGCATCGAAATTGCGCGCGCCGTGATTGGAAACGATCACGCCATCGACGCCGTGGTCGGCAGCCAGAACGGCGTCATCCTTGCTTAGGATGCCCTTGAGGAGCAGGCGGTTGGGCCAGCGGCGCCGCAATTCCTTGACGTCGTCCCAGCAGACAGAGGCCGAATTGGTCACGCGGTTGACGGGACCGGTTACGCTGCCGCCAATCTCGCGGGGATAGTTGGCGAATTGAGGCAGGCCGCCGTGCGTGAGCATGTACCGCCCCATTACGCGCAACAGCCACGATGGATGCCGCGCGAAATCCAGTGCCAGCGTCGGGTTCGCGCGAATGGGGTTGGCCATCCCGTTTCGTTTGTTGAACTCACGGTTGGGCCAGACGGGGGTGTCAACGGTAAGGATCAGCGCTTCGGCGCCCAGACTGGCGGCACGCTCAACGACCTGCCAAGAGAGGTCGCGCCGCTCCCACAGGTACATCTGCATCCAAAAGCCGGTTGCTCGCGTAATTTCCGCTATCCGGTCCATGCTGGTGGTGGAACTGGTAGCCAGTGTGAACGGAATGCCCGCTTCGGCAGCGGCGGTGGCGATGCAGCTTTCGCCGCCGTGACAAAGCAGGTCCGCGGTTCCGGTGGGGCCGACGAGAAGTGGAATGGGGAGTCTTCGACCGAACAACTCGACAGAGGAATCCCGCCTTGTCACGTCGCGCAGAGTGCGCGGCATCATGCGGATTGCTTCGAGTGCGTCCCTGTTGTGGGCCGCCAGGAACTCATTCTCGCTGCCGCGCTCCACAAATTCGAAGATCGCACGCGGCAGTCGCTTCTTTGCCTGCGTTCGCAGGTCGTCGATGTTCCACGCGGGTTTCATCAGGCCCGGTCGTCTTCCCAGGTGCAGTCCTTCTGCTCGATCCCGGCCGCGTCGATCACTGCCTGCATGTTCAGAATGTCGATCAGCCTCTCGCCATCAGCGATGCGGGCGCGGAAAACCATTTCCGCCTCAGCGCGCGTCTCTGCCCGCTCGACCGTGTAGGCCAGCAGCGCGCGCGGGATCACGAGCACGCCGTCGGCATCGGCAGCGATGATATCGCCGGGCTCGACCAGGACGCCGTCGACCACAATTGGCACGTTGACCGCGCCCGGACCGCGCTTTTCGGGATGCTCGACCGAGATTGCCGTTGTCCAGACGGGGAAGCCCAGTTCGCGGATCGCATCGGTGTCGCGACAGGCGCCATGGACGACCGCGCCGGCCACGCCCTTCTTCACCGCGAAAGTGCAGGCAACATCGCCCCACAGCGCGCCCTGTGCAGTGCCGCCGTTTGTGAAGACCAGAACATCGCCCAACTTCGCCACATTAAGCGCGGCGTGGATCATCAGGTTGTCGCCGGGATAGTTCCACGCAGTAACAGCGGGGCCGCACACGCGCTGGCCGTCGGCGATTGGCCTCATCGCCGGAGTGAGCAGCGACATGCGACCGGCGACAGCTCCCAGTGCTTCGTGGAGGTCGGCGATGCCAAACTCTGCAGCTCGGGCGATCAGTGCCGGATCGGACGCCGGGATGCGGTTATAGATGACGGGCTTCAGGGGCTTCATTTGCAGACCTCAGGATTGAGCAGGGTGGCCGGTCGCTGTCCGGCGAGTACCGTATCGATGACATCGGCGCAGGCAAGCGCCATGCCCTTCATGCTGGCTTCGGTGACGCCCGCGACGTGCGGGGAAAGGACGATGTTTGGCAGGATGAAGAGCGGGTTATCAGGCTTGGGCGGTTCGTATTCGAACACGTCGATACCCGCGCCGCCGATCCGATTGGCCCGAAGCGCGTGTGCGAGCGCTTCCTCGTCGATAATCCCGCCGCGTGAAGTGTTTACGATCACCGCTCCCTTGTGCATCAGCCCCAGTTGCTCGGCGCCGATAAGGTTACGGGTGCTGTCGGTCAGCGGAACGTGGATCGAGATCACATCGCTCCAGGCGAGCAGTTCGGACAGGTCCATCGGCGTCGCACCTGCCGCCCGGATTTCCTCGGCCGAAAGCATCGGGTCATAGGCGCCGATCTCTGCACCAAAGCCAGCGCCGCAGATCTTCGCGGTGCAGCGCGCGATGCGGCCGAAGCCGACCAGCCCGACCCGTGCCTCGGTCAGGTCTGACAGCCGTGTCTTCCAGCGTTCATCCCAGCGGTTTTCGCGCACCACGGCGTCCATCTCACGCACGCGGCGAAGGACGGCGAGCATGAGCGTGACGGCACCTTCCGCAACGGCCGTGGAATTGTTGCCACCTGGCGTATTGGCGACCATCACGCCGCGGCTGGTCGCGAAGGGGATGGGGATGTTGTCGACCCCCGCGCCGTGCTTCACGATCAGCTTCAGGTTCGGCATCCGCGCGATCAGCGCTTCAGGAAGCTCGGTGGTGCGGATGACGATGATCGTCGTCGCCGCGATCCGGGGATCGGACGTGCCCTGCTCAGGCGTGATAACATCATGCGCTGCGGCGATGCGCCCAGCGCCTGCGGGATGGATCGGGTCGAGAATATAGACTGTTTCCGTCATGCGTCAGCCCAGCTCCGAATTCTCACGTAGCGTCTTGCCTTGATACTCAGTGGGATAGACGCCGCGCTTTTGCAGGATCGGGACGACCTCGTCGACGATGTCGTTGATCGAGGTCGGCATGACGTGCGGCGTGATATTGTAGCCATGACAGCCGGTTTCGCGCCAGATCTTTTCCATCTGGTCGGCCACCTGTTCGGGCGTGCCGACGATCTGCGGCATGCCGACTGAAAGACCCCAGCGGATAGCCACCTCGCGCAGCGTCAGGGGCTTGTCGTCGACGATATTAGAAAAGGCTTTCATGAGGCCCTGTGAGCCTTGCGTCTGCATCTCGGCAAGCGGCTGATCGAGGTCCATGCCGCTGAAGTCGACGCCCATGGTCCCGGACAGCCGACTGATCGCGCCATCGAGAGGCATGCGCTCGACAAGATCGGCGAACTTCTTCTTCGCTTCTTCCTCGGTGCCGCCAATGATCGGCTGGATGCCGAACGTCACACCGGGAGGATTGGCGCGGCCCTCCGCAGCGGCGGCCGCACGGAATTCGGTCATGAATTTCTTCATGCCCGGCAGGTTGGGCTGGATCGCGAAGACCACGTCAGCGTGCTTCATCGCGAACTGCTGCCCGCGTCCGGAAGATCCGGCCTGATAGAGCACGGGGCGGCCTTGTGGGGAGGGAAGGGCAGGGGCGACAGTGTCGCAGTTGAAATATTTGCCCTTATGGCTGACCTTGGCAATCTTGTCGGGATCGGCGAAAATGCCGCTCTCCTTGTCGGCAAGAACCGCGCCTTCGCCCACGCTGCTCCACAGGGCATAGCAGATTTCCATGTACTCTTCGGCGCGGTCATAGCGCTCGTCGTGGGGCAGTTCCTGCAAACCATAGGCCCGATGCTCGCCTCGCAGGTGGCCGGTGACGATGTTCCAGCCGACGCGGCCGCCACTCATGTAATCAAGCGTCGAAAGTTGGCGCACCACCGAATAGGGATGATGCGGCCCGGTCGAAACCGTGGCGGCCAGGCCGAGGCGCTCGGTCGCACCGGCAATGGCACCCAGCAAGGTGACCGGGTCCATCGCAGGCCAGCAGACGCCATAGCGGATCGCCTCGTCCATGCGATCCTTGTAACGGTCAAACACGCCGGGAGTGTCCGCGAAGAACAGGGCATCAAACAACCCGCGTTCCAGGGTCTTCGCCATATCGATCCACAAGCTCAGGTCCGACATCGCCTTTAGCCGGTTATCCAAAGGGTGGGCCCAGCTGAGTACCGTGTGATTAATCGGTGAGTTGATCTGAAAACTGATCAAATGAAGAAACTTCGACATGGAATATCCTCTATGGAGCTGAGTTCGGCGGGCCTTGTGACCGCTGTTCAGCCCTTATACCCATATTGAAACATAGTTCCGTACTTGGAATTTCCGTCCTGCTCTGTCAAGGCTGCTCGCCGAAGGGCCGCCCCGGCCCGCGCTTTCAAGGATGCATGAAATGGCTTCACTTACTCTTTCACAGGCCCAGACCATCGCCACCGAGGCCCTTCGTAAGGGAAGGGAATTGACGCTCAAGCCACTCACTGTCGCTGTTCTGGATGCGGGCGGGCACGCGATTGTGCTTCTGCGTGAGGATAGCGCATCAAACCTCCGTCCCGAAATCGCGACCGGCAAGGCCTCGGGCGCGCTTGCGCTGGGCATATCGTCGCGCAAGATTGCCGAGATGGCGCTGGACCGACCGACCTTCGTAGGATCGTTGTCAGGCATCAGTGCCGGCGGGATCATTCCTGCGGCTGGCGGCGTCATCATCCTCGATGCAGCAGGTACGCCCATCGGAGCTGTGGGCGTGACCGGCGATACTTCCGACAATGATGAAATCTGCGCCTTGGAAGGCATCGCAGCGGCTGGACTGGCGGCGCAGGCCTAGTCCTGATGTGAGTACATCAGCCGTCCGGGCACCGGCATGGGCGCGGAAAGCACCGTGCCGGTTTTGGACTCCGTGATGAAGAGCGTCTTGTTGTCCGGGCCGCCATAGGCACAATTGGTTGTCATGAGGCCTTCGGGCGCGTCGATCCGCAGCATCGGTTCGCCGCGTGCGCTGAACAGCCAGACCGCGCCGAAACCAACGTGGCAGACGGCAAGATTGTCGTCCTCATCGATGGCCAGACCATCGGGGCCATTGCCGCCGCTCATCTGGATGTAGGTGCCGACCTTGGCGATGTCGCCGTTGCCGAGCAGCGTTATCTTCCAGATCGCGTTGGCACGCGTCACAGCGAGGAACAGTACGTTCTCTGCCTTGTTGAGCACCAGGCCATTGGGGCTGGGAATATTATCGAGCAGGCACTCAAGCCGGCCATCGGTTCGCAGGCGATAGAGCCGCCCGGTCGGGTCAGCCAAGCTGGTTTGCCCCTGATCGGTGAAATAGATGTCGCCATTGCGGGCGAATACAAGGTCGTTGGTCGCCTTGAACCGCTCCAGTGAGGCGCGCTCCAGAAAGGGTTCGACCTGTCCGGTCTTGGGGTCGAACACCATTATCCCGTTCTTGTGATCGCAGATGAAGGCACGCCCGTCCTTGTGGAATTTCAGCCCGTTGGGCTCACCATCATACTCTGCGCCCACCGACACTTCGCCCGACGGCGTGATTTTTAGCAGCCTGCCCCAGGGAATATCGACGACCCAGAGGTTGCCGTCGCGGTCGAACGAGGGGCCTTCCAGAAAGGTGGGGGTGTCGGCCCCACCGAACTGAATTTCGGCCCAATAGGATTTGCGCCCGGTGATTCCCAACTCCGCCGGGATCTTTGCAAAAACATCGGCCTGGATGGGGGGCGGGGCTGCAAACATGTCTCTCTCCGAAAATGGACTTGATGACCTAATACGGGCCAAGGTTGATGGAAAGAGGTTTGGCTACAACTGTCTTGAGAGCAGGGTGATTGCATTGCTGGCCTCTTGGCCTATGAACCGTGCCGGATTGCGGGCTTGCCTCGCATTCCATCGATCACGCCGGTGCTTCGCAAGAGGCTGAAAACGGGAACACGGTGCGGATGGCTTGCCATCCAATTCCGCGGCTGTCCCTGCAACTGTAAGCGGCGAGCGCGATGCACATCGCTTCCTCCCAAAGGAAGCAGCCACTGGAAATGGCGCATGATCGCGCCGTATCCGGGAAGGTGTTGCATCAAGCTTTGACCCGTGAGCCAGGAGACCTGCCGGCGTATTGGTCGCTCTTGCCTTGGCTCAGGGATTGGCCGCGGCACGGTAATTCTCCGTCTGGGCGACGAACTGACGCGTGGAGGCCTCGGTCCCTGCGCATCGCCGTGCACGAAGGAGAAAGCCCGATGACGACCCGCACCGATGCCGAACACACTGAGAAAATGAAGAAAGTACAGGCCGCGCAGGCGAAGAATCTTGCGACGAAAACGGTCGAGAAGGGCTTGGTGATCGTCCATACCGGCAATGGCAAGGGCAAGACTTCCGCAGCACTCGGCATGGCTGTGCGCGCGATAGGCCATGGCATGAAGGTCGGTGTCGTGCAGTTCGTGAAAGGCGCGATGGCAACCGGTGAGAAGGCAGTGTTCGACCGTTTTCCCGAACTCATCGAGTTCAAGCCGATGGGTGAGGGGTTTACCTGGGATACGCAGGATCGCACTCGCGATATAGCCGTTGCCCGCACCGCATGGGACGAGGTCAAGCGCATGATCGCCGACCCCAGCTATGGCATGGTGATCGCCGACGAACTCAACATCGTTCTGCGTTACGATTACCTGCCGGTGGAAGAGGTACTCGAAGTGCTCGCGGCCAAGCCTGAGATGACCCATGTCGTGATCACCGGCCGCAACGCGCCGCAGTCGCTTATGGACGTGGCCGACCTTGTTACCGACATGGCCTTGGTGAAGCACCCATTCCGCAATGGCGTGAAGGCGCAGGCCGGCATCGAATTCTAGACCCTCCCAACTGCGCGTTGACGCCGCGCAAAGCCTTCCCTAAGTGCGCCGCTGCGACAGGTTCCCCGGAGACGGGGATGAAAATGGGAACGGGGTTCAAGACCCCGGCTGCCCCTGCAACTGTGAGCGGCGAGCCATCGCATCACATGCCATTGGGATCATCCGATCCTGAGAAGGCGGTGCGAACCGGCATTGACCCGCAAGCCAGGAGACCTGCCCGTCGCGGTCGTCCTTCGCGCGGACAGGGTGTGCCGAGCGGACGGGGGTAAACCCGAGTGGCGACGAGTCTGGACCGCGCTTTTGCGTGGTGCGGAGTCGCGCGCAAAGTGACTTCGACACCCCGTGCGAGCGTGGCCCATCGCCACGAGGTGTTCGTACAATGCTGAAGTCTCTTAGTGTCCTTTCTCTCCTTCTTTCCACCACCGCCTACGCCGAAGAACTGCCGGAACAGGCTCCTCCGCCTGACGCCGCCGCCGATAGCGTAGCAGATGCGATCACGGTCACGGCCACCCGTGTCGCGACTCCGGCCGATCAGGTTGCGGCCTCTGTCACCGTGCTGGACAAGCAGGCTATCGATCGCGCGCAGGACATTGGCGCTACCGAGTTGCTGCTGCGCACGCCCGGAATCTCCATGTCGCGTAACGGCGGGTACGGCACTTCTACTTCACTTCGCATTCGCGGCGCTGAGTCAGACCAGACCGTCGTGGTCATCGACGGCGTAAAGCTCAACGATCCCTCGTCAACGGGTGGTGGCTACAATTTCGCAAACCTGCTGATCGGCGATGCATCGCGCATCGAAGTGCTGCGCGGGCCGCAGTCGATCCTTTGGGGCAGCCAAGCCATCGGCGGCGTCGTGAACGTTGTGACCCCGCTGCCGCAAGAGGCGCTGGAGGGCACGTTCGACATTGAGACCGGTTCGCGCAAGACGGTCAGTGCCCGCGCGGCCGTGGGTGTCAAAAGCGGCCCGCTCGCCTTCCGCATCGGTGCTCAGAACTTCACCACGGACGGCATCAGCGCGCTGGCGCCAGAGTTCGGCGGGAAAGAAGCCGATGGCTACACCAACCGCAATGTCAGTGGTCGTGCGGTGCTCGACATAGCCGATGGCGTGTCGGCGGATGTACGCGGTTACTATGCATCGGGCCGTGTGGAGATCGACGCCACCAATGCGGATTCGCCGGAATATTCGCTGAACAAGGAGTTCGTCGGCTACGTCGGACTGAACTTCGATCTGCTGGATGGCCGGTTCCGCAATCGTGTCGGTTACGCCTATACCGAGACTGACCGCGACAATTACAATCCGGCGCGCGCCCGGCAGCAGACTTTCGACGCGGCAGGTAAGAATCGCCGGTTTGAGTATCAGGGTACTTTCGCCGTGGCGGAGGGCTGGACCCTGCTTGCCGGGGCTGAGAACGAGCGGTCTGAATTCCGCAGCGTGTCGCCTCCGACTTCGCTCTCCACGCCTGTCCCTGCTCCGACAAGGGGCGAGGCCGAAATCACCAGCATCTATGGACAGCTTACCGCGCAGCCGATCGAATACCTGACCCTCAACGCGGGCCTTCGCTATGACGACCACGATCGTTTCGGCGGCAAGACCCTGTTTGGAGGGGGCGCTGTGTTGCGCTTGCCTACCGACACCATCGTGCGAGCGAGCTATGGCGAGGGCTTCAAGGCCCCGACCCTTTATCAGCTGTTCTCCGAATACGGGAATGCGGCGCTCGATCCCGAACAGGCCAAGGGTTGGGAAGCAGGGATTGAGCAACGCCTGTTCGATGATCGTCTTGCATTTGGCGCGACCTATTTCGAGCGTACCACCAAGGGCCAGATCATCTACAACAGCTGCTCGTCAACTTCGACCGATCCGCTCTGCTTCACGCCGGGCAGCACCACCACGCGACGCTTTGGTTACTACTCCAACGTTTCGCGGGCCGAAGCACATGGCATCGAGGCGCAAGCTACGCTGACGCTCGGCGCGCTTTCGGTGGACGGCAACTACAGCTGGATCGTCGCCGAGGACCGTTCACCGGGCACGGCCAATTTCGGAAACTGGCTCCCCCGGCGTCCTCGCGAAACCGCGAATGGCTCGATCAGCTATGCGTGGGATTTCGGCCTGACGACGGGCGCTGCGATGCGCTGGTCCGGCAAGTCATACGACAATGCCACGAACACCACGCGGCTGGATGCCTACACGCTTGTCGACCTGCGCGCCGAATATGCTGTGACTGAGCAGTTCCGGTTCTTTGGCCGCGTCGAGAACCTGTTCGATGAAAGCTACATGACGGCATACCGGTACGGCACTTTGGGCCGCACATTCTACGCCGGTTTCCGGGGCCGTTTCTGACGAATCGTCCATCTAGCAAATTTCAAAGGAGAAATTCGATGGGCATGACCCTTTCTCGACCGGCTGCGTCCGCCCTCTGGATCGTGCTGCTTACCGCAGCCAGCACGGCAACGACGCTGATGTTCGCCTGCGCCACGCCGTTTCCTTCCTTGGCGGCGCTGGCGGCCGTTCACATGCACAGGGCGGACGGCATCAAACTGATGCTAGCGACTTGGCTTGCGAGCCAGATCGTCGGTTTTGGCGTGCTTGGCTATCCGCATGGACTGGATACCCTTGGATGGGCGGTGGCGCTGGCGATGGCGGCTGTCTGTTCGGCAATCGCGGCCTATGCGGCGGTTGACCGGCTTGGTGAGCGACCTGTGATAGCTCGCCTTGCTGCTGCCTATATCGTAGCCTTCGCAGCCTTCAAGGCGGTGATTCTTGCCTGGGCGGTCGGGCTTGGCGGGCTGGATACGCTGCTGGAGCCGTCACTTCTCCAGCGGCAGTTCCTGCGCGACGGCGCGATGCTGGCGGGGCTTTTCCTGCTTTATCGCGCCTTGGTGGGCATCGGCCTTCCCGCCGCGCGAGAGGCTTCGCCTTGCTGACTGCGGTAAGTCCGGGCCCGGCGGTAGTCGCCTGCAATACATGTAGGCACTCCGCCGGTGCGCGATCGGATGCAGAGGGCCAGTCGGGCGGTGCCCGGCTGGCTGCTGCGCTTCGCACGGTGAGGGCATCTGACGCGCGGTACGAAGGTATCGCGGTTCATGAAATGGCGTGCCTTTTCGCCTGCACGGAGTTCTGCGCCGTGCACCTGCGTGCGCCGGGGAAGGTCAGCTATGTGCTTGGCCGCTTTGCGCCTGACGAGGAGGCCGCCCGCGCGATCCTCGACTACGCTGTCCACTACGCCGCCAGCGAGCACGGGCGCGTGGCCTACCGCGACTGGCCTGAAGCAGTGAAGGGCCATTTCATCACCCGCTCCCCACCACAAGGATTTGTTGCGAAATGACTTTTCTCGGCATCGCGGATTTCGAGCGCGCCCTCGCAAATCTGACCGATCCAGACGAAACGGCAATCGCCGCAGCGCGCGCACGGCAGGCGCAGCTTACCAAGCCCGCCGGATCGCTCGGCCGGCTGGAGGAACTCGCCATCTTCTTCGCGGGATGGCAGGGCCGGGAAAAGCCGGTGATCGAACGTGGGCGCGTGGTCGTCTTTGCCGGCAATCATGGCGTGACGGCGCATGGCATAAGCGCATTTCCTCCGGCCGTCACTGCCCAGATGGTGGAGAATTTTGCTGCAGGCGGCGCTGCCATAAACGCGCTGGCTGGGGCGGCCGGGCTGGATTTCAGTGTCGTTCCAATAGAGCTGGAGCGGCCAACAGAAGACTTCACCTCGGCTCCCGCAATGAGCGTGGAGGAATGCCTTTCAGCACTCTCCATCGGCGCTGCCGCAGTGAATGGGCGGCTCGGTCTTCTCGTTGTCGGGGAAATGGGCATTGGCAATACGACGCCCGCAGCCGCACTGGCCGCTCGGAGCTTTGGTGGCGGTGCCGCTGAATGGGTGGGGCATGGCACGGGTGTCGATTCCGAAGGTGTCGCGCGCAAAGCAGCAGTGGTCCAGCGAGCATTAGAGTTCCACAAAGCTGCACCTTCTAGCGCATTTGAAACGCTACGTCGGGTCGGCGGGCGGGAGATTGCCGCCATAGCCGGGGCCGTGCTGCGCGCACGCCAGCTCCGCATCCCGGTCGTGCTCGATGGCTTCATTACCTGTGCAGCCGTTGCGCCGCTGGCGGTGGATCAGCCGGAAATCATCGCTCATTGCATCGCGGGTCATTGCTCGGCCGAACAGGGACACGAGCGGCTGCTGGAAGCGCTTGGTCTCGATCCGCTGCTTCGGTTGGGCATGCGGCTTGGTGAAGGGAGCGGAGCCGCGGTCGCGGTCAACATCATCCGTTCGGCGTTGGCCGCGCACAATCAGATGGCGACCTTTGTAGAGGCTGGGGTTTCAGACACGGCATGAGCGAACAATTCATCCACCTGCTGCGCCACGGTGCGCCCGAAACGCCCAACCTGTTGATGGGGCGGACCGATGGCGCGCCGACACCCGGCGGCATTTCGGCCTGCCTGAGGCAAGTGGAGGATCTGGATCTCTCGGCAATTGTCAGCTCGGATCTGCGCCGGTGCGCGCTGGCGGCGTCAGCAATTGGTGACAGGAAGGGGCTTCCCGTCACGATCGATCCGCGCTGGCGTGAACTCGACTTTGGTGATTGGGATGGCTTGCCCGCAAGCTCGATCGATGCGGGGGCGCTGAAGCGCTTCTGGGAAGATTCTGATCGAAACCCGCCGCCGAATGGCGAACGCTGGTCGGCGCTGATTGCACGGATCGCTGCGGCATCGTCCGTTCTGCACCAAACCCCGAGCCTGATCGTCACTCATGGCGGCGCGATGAGAGCGATGCTCGCCTATCTGTGCGGCTTCGATCACCGGCAGGTGTGGGCGGTCGACCTTCCCTATGGTGCGCTACTTTCCTTAAGGTTCTGGCCGGGCGAGCAAACCGCCGCGCAGATCATAGGTTTGCGCACATGAAGGGGCTGATAGTCGCCACTCAGTTCCTTACCCGGCTGCCGACGCCCCGCGTCCGCGTTTCCGATAGCGACTTCGCCCGTTCGATGCGTTGGTTCCCGGCGGTGGGCGTCATCATGGGCGGGATAGTCGCTGGCGGTGGCTGGCTGGGCGCGATGCTCGATCCATGGGTAGGGACCATTTTTGCGTTGGTCCTGTGGGTTGTGGTCACAGGTGCGCTTCACCTCGACGGACTGGGTGACATTGCCGACGCTGCGGGCGCGGCGCACAAGGATCGGGAGCGGTTGCTACAGGTGCTGGCAGACCCCCATATCGGCAGTTTCGGCGTAGTGGCGATCGTCCTGCAATTGCTGGCAAAGCTTGTGCTGCTTCATGCGCTGCTGGAAGAGGGCGCTGTGCTGGCGCTGGTCGCTGTCCCCTTTGTTGCGCGCATGGGCCCGCTGCTTTGGACCCGGATGCTGCCCAACTTGCATGATGGGCTGGCTTCGCGCTTTCGCGAGGCGGTTCGCCCGGTGGACATTGCCCTATGGTCAATCGCGCTTGCGGTGGCGGCATGGTTCGTGCCTGCCCTGTTGGCAACGCCACTACTCCTGCTGATGTGGCAGAGCCATGTGCGCCGAACCCTTGGCGGCATTTCCGGCGACGGGCACGGCGCGGGCATCGAACTGGTCGAGACCGGTTTGCTGGTGGCAATCCTGATCGCCGGAAGGTTGGCCCTATGAGCCGGTGGACGTGGCATGGTGGCGGACTGGCAGATGCCAAGGCGCATTTCGGTGAAGGTTCATTGCCGTGGATCGACCTGTCCACCGGAATAAATCCGCATCCGTGGTCAGGCGCGGGAGATGTGCCCATCGATTGGCACCGATTGCCGGACGAAGGCGCCTTGTCAGATCTTGAGGCTGCCGCGGCTCGCTATTTCGGTGCAAACCCGGCCAACGTCTGCGCCGTTCCAGGAACCGAAATCGGACTGCGACTGTTCGGTGAGACGCTGACAACGTCGCACTATCTAGTGCCGTCGTACCGTACCCATGGCGAAATGGTGCACAGCGCAGTTTCAATTCCGGCCGGGGCAATTGATGCGGGGGATGGGCAAACTCTCATACTTGCCAACCCAAACAATCCTGATGGCCGCATCCTGTCCCGGTCAACACTGCTCGATATGCTGGATCGCCGAGGAGGATCCGGTTGGCTCATCGTGGATGAGGCTTTTGCCGACACCAACCCGGAGATCAGCGTTGCGGGGGAGGTGTGCGACGATCGCCGGCTGGTAGTCTTCCGCTCCTTCGGCAAGTTCTTTGGTCTTGCCGGGCTGCGGCTGGGTTTCATGATTGGCTCATCCGCGGAAGTGGCGCGAATGCGGAAAAGGCTGGGCGCTTGGCCGGTTTCTGCCGCAGCTATCGCTGTCGGCACCGCGGCATATCGCGACGATGCGTGGATTGAGGCGATGCGGCGCCAGTTGCGTCAGGACGCGATGCAGCTGGATGCGGCACTGGCTCGTGCAGGTTTTCATGCCAGAGGCGAATGCCCCTTGTTTCGCCTTGTCGAAGTTGAGGATGCGGACGCGATATTCCGCCATCTTGCGGGCCAATCAATACTGGTGAGGCCATTTGACGATCACCCGCACTGGCTGCGACTTGGGCTCCCCAAGGACGTCGCTGAAATGGAACGGCTTGAGGCTGCGCTGCATGGTGGCTGAATCCGCGTTGATTCTCGCGTTGGCTCTCGATGCGACGGTTGGTTGGCCGGAGCGGCTTTATCGGCGGTTCGGGCACCCAGTGGGCATTTTCGCATCGATCATCGGATTTTGCGACACGCGCTGGAACAATCCTGCGCGCAAGGATGCCCACCGCCGAATTTGCGGGATCGCCGTGGTCGTCCTGCTTGTGGCTGTCGCCGGTGGAGGAGGCTTCCTGATCCAGCAGGCAATGGTGCGGTGGCTTGGGCCACACGCTTGGATCGGCACAGGCCTTCTTGCCTTTCCGGCTCTCGCCCAGCGGAGCCTCTACGGCCACGTCCGCCGGGTTACTGATGCACTGGACAAGGACGATCTCCCCGGTGCGCGCAGCGCCGTCGCCATGATTGTTGGTCGCGATACGCAGGAACTGGACGAGCCCGGGGTGGCCCGCGCGGCGATTGAAAGCCTCGCCGAAAGCTTCTGTGACGGGGTGGCTGCGCCGCTGTTCTGGCTTGTGCTGCTGGGCCTGCCCGGCGTGTGGACCTATAAGGCGATCAACACTGCCGACAGCATGATCGGCCACCGCGAAGAACCCTATCGCGCATTTGGCTGGGCCGCTGCCCGTACGGACGATGTCCTGAACGTCATCCCGGCACGCATAGCCGGTTGCGTGATCTGCATCGCCGGGCGAGGGGGCTGGAGGACGATGTGGCGCGACGCGCGCAAGCATGCTTCCCCCAACGCGGGTTGGCCTGAGGCGGCTATGGCCGGTGTGCTTGGACTGCGTCTCGCGGGCCCCATTGCCTACGACGGCGTGACGCATCAAAAGCCCTGGATCGGTGAGGGAACGCGGTCAGCGACTGGAAGCGACATCCATCGTGCGCTCCGGCTGTACATCCATGCGTGTGCTCTCCTTTGGGTGTCTGTAGCCGGAGTGGCGTGGGTATGAGCGGTCTGTTCGTTCTGGGCGGTGCAAGGTCCGGCAAAAGCCGCTACGCTCAGGCCCGTGCGGAAGCGCTTGGCAATCTCCGATGCTTCATCGCCACAGCCCAGGCATTCGACGATGAAATGCGGCATCGCATCGCGCGTCATCAGGCGGATCGTGGGGAAGGATGGCTGACCGTCGAAGAACCTTTCGATCTGGCAGAAGCAATCGCGGCGGAATCTTCCCCTGACCGCGTGCTGGTTGTGGATTGCCTTACGCTCTGGACGACCAACCTTCTCTTAGCCGAACACGACATTGCAGCGGCCACCGGCGAGGTCATCGATGCCCTTGGCGAGGCTACCGGACCTGTCATCCTTGTTGCAAACGAAGTGGGTCAGGGGATCGTGCCCGATAACGCACTGGCCCGCCGATTTCGAGACGAGGCGGGCCTTGTCAATCAGCGGGTAGCCGCAGCAGTCGAGGAGGTCCAGCTTATGATCGCTGGTCTGCCGCTGAAGCTGAAATAGCGCGCTATTTCCTCCGCTTACCGCAGCATCGTTTCACGCAGCATTGCGATGTCCGCGTCTTTCAGGCCCAGCACCTGTTTCAGATAGCCTTCGCTGCCGCCGTACTGCTGGTCCAGATAGACGAAGAACTGCGCCAAGTGGGATGTGCCGGCAGGAGTGTACAGCGGCTCTGCCTTTGTCCGACCTTTCTGGGCGCTTGCTGCATAGTACTGGACAAGGAAATTACCGGGATAGTCCTTGGGATCGATCGGCGGCATCTCCCATTGCAGGCGGCGCAGGTCGGTGGAGAGTTGATAATCCTTGAGAATGGTTTCGCGGTCTACGCCGAGAACATCGTAGATGAGCGCGGTGGCAACACCGGTCCGGTCCTGACCCGCCGAACAGTGATAGAGGACCGCGCCGTCGTCAGCGATCAGGCGTTTGAACATTGAACGGTACTGCGGTGCCAGCAGCTTTTCCATGCCGCGGTAGATGTTCTCCTTATCGGCCTGAATCCCGCCCATCAGCGTCTTCATGTGATAGTCGTTGGCCACAAACAGAGCGCCGGTGCGATCGTCGATCTGATCGGCCGTGATCTCGCGCTCATCCAGCGATCGGAAATCAATTACGCTGCCAAGGTCAAGCTGGCCGATCAGGCTATAGTCCGCGTCGGTAAGCAGGGGCATGGCACCTGATCGATAAGCCTTGCCCCAGCGCACGGTGCGTCCGTCCTTGGTGACGTAGCCTCCGATGTCGCGGAAATTGCTGGATTGTGCCAAGGGCAGAACCCGCTCGGCGATAACGTGCGTGGCGCCATCCTTGCCGAGCAGGATCGCATATTGCCGCTTGTCGGATGCAAGAGGCAGGGTCAGCTTTCGCGCATTGCTGCGCGGGGTGACAAGGCGATCGCCGCTATCGATCACCTCATCGTTGCTAAGCCAGACTGCGACTGGCGCATTGTCATCACGCGCTAGCTCGACATGGCCGGCATCGGTCCGTGTCAGTGTCGCTATTTCGCGGGCATTGGCGGTACCACCGGGGATGAGAGCCAGGATGATTGCGGAAACAATTGCCAGTCGCATTATGTATTCTCCCTCTTAGAAGCCGAACCGGATGCCGAACATGTAGCGCGCGCCGATCTGTTCGACCTCGGTCGGGGTTGCGGGCGTGTCTTCATAGGCGCTGTAGATCGCGTTCGTCAGGTTCGCGAGGTCGGCAAACACGGTGAAGTTGTCATTGATCGCATAGCGCAGCGACACGTCGAGGTTGTCATAGGCCTCTCGGTGTTCACCGCTGCCAAGACCGCCGAGCGTATCGAGGTAATCGCTTCGCCACTGGTAGCTCACCATCGCCGAAATTCCGTACTTTTCGTAGAACAGCGAAGCGTTCACGATCGTATCCGACATGCCCTGGAACGGTGCCTTGGTGGTCGAACCGTCTGGCTGGAGCGCCTTGAAGTCACCATCCAGCAGCGTCAGGTTGCCCTGCACGCCGAACCCCCCGAGGAAGCCGGGCAGGAATTCGAACTTCTGCATTACGTTGAATTCGACCCCGTAAAGCTTGCCGTCGCTGCCGTTGAAGGTCGATGTCAGGCGATAGGCCGAACGGTCGATGCCGGGGGTGTTGTAGATGTCCGAATTCACCGGCTGCTGGCTCTGGTACAGCACATCATCGACCCAGCGGTAGAAACCGGCCACAGAGATCAGCCCGCCGCCCGGCAGGTAGTATTCAAGACTGCCGTCGAGGCCCCAGGTATATTCGGGCTTCAATTCGGGGTTGCCGCCGCTGATTGTTTGCGTGGTGTCGCTTATCGATGCGCCGACACGGACCGCTGCATAGGCCGGTCGCGAAACTCCGCGCTGCCCGGCAATGCGCAGGACGATATCGTCGTTGATGTTGTACCGGACGGTGAGGGATGGGAAGAGATCGAAGGTGCTGTCCGACTTGGTCAGCGGGGTCGGCGTGCGTCCGATCAGCGCGGTTCCGGAGTTTTCGAGACGATAGTATTCGGCTCGTGCACCGCCGGTGATCGACACATCGCCCAGGTCAAACGTGCCCAGGGCATAGCCTGCGGCGATGCTTTCTGTCTGGTCGTAAAACGATGCCGGCGTGACGACGGTGGACGGATCGAAACCGATCCGGTCCAGCATTGCCTGCAGATCCTTGTTCATCTGCTTGTTGTCATAATAATTCAGCGGGAACCCGAGAGGGAATTCGGTGTGCCACGGCTTGTCGGTGACATAGTCGTTGATGTTGAAGCCGGTCGCCCCAAGCGGCACACCGCCGCTGACACCGATGGTGTTGCCTTTAATGTCACGGATGGAACCCAGAAGGCCAGCCTCCCAATCCACACTGCCGGTCCGGGTATTTACGTCGAACTTCGCTGTATAGGCGTTTGAGACAACGTCCTGCAGTACAGGCGTGACGAGGGCGCGTGCAGCGCTAAGCGAAGTCTGGTCGAACGTGAGGATGGCCGGGCCACGGGCAAGCGCACCGCCAGCGCCCGCAACCGTCTGGTACAACGTGACGATCGGGAAACGCGGATCGTCGCTGCGGTCATAGTGCAGGGAAGGCGAATTCAGCCCAGTAGTGTTGCTCCGCACGAGCGGCAAATCGGTTGAGTTTTCCGTGCGCGTAAAGCCCAAGACTACATTGTAATCGGTGCCGTTTCCGTTGTCGAAGTTCATCCCCGTGCTGGCAATGTAGTTCTTGTTTCGATAGCGGCCATCGTTGAAGTTGGCGGTAACCGGAACGCCGACCAAATCGCCGGTCAGCGGGCCGCGGCTGCCCGAAGCAGCCTGGTTCAGCTCGAACTGATAGGCATTGCGCTGTTCATCGTCATTGAACTCAGTGTAGATGCCGCGAACGAAGAACTTCTGGCCGTCTGCGGGCGAAAACTCCACTGCCCCGAACACGCCATTGTTCTCGCGCACCAACTTGTAGTTGCGGACGTCGATGTTGATGGGACCAAGCGCGTCGTATTCCGCCTCGCGATTGTCGGTCACCTGCTTGCGGCGATAGTGCGATCCGCCAAGTGCGATGGCCCAGGTTCCGTTTGACCAGCCCGCACGAAGCGAAGCCTGCAGCTGTGCTCCATCGCCAAGATCCATGAAGCCGTAGCCGACGTCGCCCGTGACATTCAGGCCGTCTTCGCTGAGCGGAGAATAGGTGATGAGGTCGATATTGGCAGTGATTGCCTCCGCCGTAATATTGGGCGTCAGCGACTTGTTGATGCGCATTTCGGACAGCAGGACTGCCGGCACGGCGTCAAAACGGTAGGCGCGCGTATCGCCGCTTTCGTCAACGCCGGTCTGCGGAATTCCGTCGATGCTTACCGAAGTCCAGCGGTTGGGTGCACCGCGAACCTGAATGTAGCGGGCCTGTCCTTGGTCACGCTGTACGGCAACGCCGGGAAGGCGAGACAAGGCGTCGGCGCTGTTCTGGTCCGGAAAGCGTCCGATCGAATCAGCCGATATGATGTCGGTGATGTTGGTCGCTTCACGCTTTGCCTCGACCGAGGCCTCTTGCGATTGGGTGATTGAACCGGAAACAACGATTTCGCCGGCCTCTTCCGCAACTTCCTCGGCGAAGGCGGGGGAGAAAGTGGCAGCACATGCGAGAACGGTACTGCACACGAGAGCGATCTTCTGATTCGTGAATAATTTCGGTGACATAGCAACCCCTGTCCTTGAGTTCGGGGTTGCAGTTAGGGACGGCCTGTTACGCCAGCCTTGCAGTTTGAAGGCGGTTCAAGTGCAGTTTGGTGGCAATTTTGTTACTCGCCGTTGGCGGTTCCATACCGCTCCAGACGACAGAGCGGGCAAACGGTGAGCCAGTTGTATCACCCCGCTTGCTTTGTTCTCTTGGATTCAGGCGACGCTACAGCTACGCGGCGTCACGCAATGAATCGCCCAGCCCGCCTCAATCCGCCTTGCCCCCGCGAAGCCGTGGAATGAACGGGCAGGAGGAATGCTTCCAAGCGCAGGCCAATGACCTCGCACGGCTGACGGCGTCATCGCGCCGGCGAAAGCTTATTCCCGAAACCGGCGTTGATTTCTCTTCCAACGACTACCTTGGCCTTGCCCGTTCTGGCCTCCTTGCCAAAGCGGCGCGGGCGGCTCTCGACCGGGGTGTGGCAATCGGCTCCGGCGGATCGCGGCTGCTGAGGGGCAACAACGCCGAGCATGAGGCGCTGGAGTCTGAGGCCACGACCTTCTTTGGCAGTGAGAGCGCGACGTATTTCTCCACCGGATACGCCGCCAACTCCGCCCTGTTCGCCACCCTACCGCGCCATGGCGATATCATCGTCCATGATGCGCTGATCCACGCCAGTGCGCACGAGGGCATGCGGCTTGGCCGGGCGTCGATCGCATCGGCCAGGCACAATGACGCCGACCATTTCGAAGCAGCCATACGCCGTTATCGTGAAGATGGCGGTAAAGGCACTCCGTGGATTGCGGTTGAAAGCCTCTATAGCATGGACGGAGATCGGGCTCCGTTGGATGACCTCGCAGCAATTGCCGCCCGTCACGATGCGATCCTGTTGATTGACGAAGCGCATGCCACCGGTGTGTTTGGCAAACACGGTAGAGGGCTGGCGGACGATCTGGGCCGGTCAGAGAACGTCATCACGCTGCGTACCTGCGGCAAGGCTTTGGGTTGCGAAGGGGCGCTCGTCTGCGGCAGCGCGGTTATCAAGGACTTCCTCGTCAACCGTGCGCGGGGCTTCATCTTTTCGACGGCGCCGTCGCCGCTGATGGCAGCCGTGGTCCGTGCCGCACTGGCGATCGTCCGTGACCGTGCGGATCTGCGGGACACGCTATGGCAACGTGTCGGGCATGCACAGCGGGTGCTGGAACCGCTGGGCGCCACGGCAAGCGGTTCGCAGATCATCCCGGTGGTCATAGGCCGCGACGACAGGACCATGGCAGCTGCAGCTTCGTTGCAGACGGCCGGTTTCGACGTGCGCGGAATCAGGCCGCCCACCGTTCCACGCAACACGGCGCGGCTTCGCATTTCGATTACGCTCAACGCCGAGATTAGCGATATCGACAGGCTGGCGACCGCCCTTGCTGAGGGGTTGGATGACGCCCGCGCGCTGGAGCGCATTGCCTGATGACGGCATTGGTCAAACTGCGTGTCGCCGGCGCTTTTAATGCTGCGACCGACTATGCTGCTTATGCCAAAGTGCAGCACCATGTAGCGACCGATCTTGCAGACTCGATCGCAGCTTTGGCCTACGTATCGGCCAAGCAGCATGATCTTCGATTGCTGGAGATAGGCTGTGGCACAGGGTTTCTCACGCAGGCGCTACTGAGCAGGGGCATTGGTGGTCGCTGGGTCGTCACCGACATTGCGCCGGGCATGATTACGCGCTGTGCGGAGACGGTGTCCGGTCACGGTAACGCCCTGCTTGAATTTGCCACGATGGACGGAGAAGCGCCGCTGCCTGAAATCCAGCAAGGCAGTTGCGATCTCATTTGTTCAAGCCTCGCCTTTCAATGGTTTGGTGACCTCTCTCGGTCGCTCGCAAGGCTGACCGACCTTCTGGCACCCGGCGGGGTTCTGGCTTTCACGACGCTGCTGGATGGAACCTTCCACGAATGGGAACAGGCGCATTGTGCGCTGGGACTTGCTTCTGGCGGACTTGCTTATCCGGGCCCTGAGCAACTCGCAGCAAGCTTCCCACCGGGCGGGACGCTGACCATCACTGAGCGGGTCGAGAGTGAACGGCACGCTGATGCTCGTGCATTCCTTCGTTCGGTCAAGCGCATTGGTGCAGGAACATCTTCGGCTGGGCGCAAACCCTTGCTGCCCGCAGAACTGCGCCGCGTCATGGCCCGGTTCGAGGTGTCGGGCGCAACGGCAACTTATCGCGTAGCCCACTGCTTCTGGACGCGGGACCGGCAGCAATGACCCGTGGGTTTGTCGTCACCGGCACCGGCACTGATGTTGGCAAGACTGTCTTTGCCGCCGGGCTCGCCGGATATCTCGGAGCCAGCTACTGGAAGCCGGTCCAGGCCGGACTCGACGGTGAGACTGATAGCGTCACCGTTCGCCGCCTGACGGCAGGCCGGGCGCATGTGCTGGCCGAGGCCTACCGGCTGACCACCCCCTGCTCGCCGCATGAGGCCGCCCGCATCGACGGGGTAACGATCGATCCCGCCCGGCTGTCCCTGCCTGCCAGTGACAGTCCGCTGGTTATCGAAGGCGCCGGAGGTGCGTTGGTCCCGCTAAATGACGATCTGCTATCAGCTGACATCTTTGCGGCATGGGGCTTACCCATGATAGTTGTGGCACAGACGACGCTTGGTACGATCAATCACAGCCTGCTTACGGTTGAGGCCCTGCGTTCGCGGCGCATAGAAATCGCGGGGATCGTGTTTTCGGGCGAGGAGAACGTCGCTTCAGAATCTGCCATCGTCAGCTTCGGCAAATGCCGCCATCTCGGCCGGCTGCCACGCCTTGATCCACTCACACCGCAAACACTCGCCGACGCTTTCGCGCGGCACGTGCGCACGGACCTACTTTCATGAGTCGCGACTGTCCGGTGTGGCATCCCTTTACCCAGCATGGGCTGGAAGAGCCGATCCCGCAGGTGGATAGGGCAGAAGGGGCTGCACTTTATCTTGGCGACGGAACGCGCATTATTGATGCGATCTCCAGTTGGTGGGTGACAACGCATGGCCATAGCCATTCGCGAATAGTCGCCGCTATCGCAGAGCAGGCGGCGAAGCTTGATCAGGTAATCTTCGCCGGATGGACGCACGGGCCGGCAGAAGCGTTGGCGCGCGATCTTCTGGCGATGATGCCAGAGCCTCTGGCCCATGTGTTTTTCTCGGACTCCGGATCTACGAGCGTGGAAGTCGCGCTGAAGATGGCCTTGGGATATTGGGTCAACCGGGGCGAGCCGCGACATCGCATCCTGGTTCTTGAACACAGCTATCACGGTGACACGATCGGGGCGATGTCGGTAGGCGCGCGAGGCGTATTCAACCGGGCCTATGAGGCGTTGCTGTTCGACGTCGGAACAATCCCGTTTCCAGTACAGGGCGCCGAGCAGCGCACTCTGGACGCGCTCGAAGCAGCCTGCCGTGCCGAGGTTGTCGCCGCCTTCATTGTGGAGCCGCTGGTCCTTGGTGCCGGTGGCATGCTCATGTACCCCGCCTGGGTGCTGCGAGAGATGCGTTGCATCTGCGAGCGTCACGGTGTCCTGTTCATCGCCGACGAGGTGATGACCGGGTGGGGGCGCACTGGCACCTTGCTCGCTTGCGAACAGGCGGAGATAGCTCCTGACCTGCTCTGCCTAGCGAAGGGGCTGACGGGCGGCTCCCTGCCGCTTGCGGTGACGCTGGCAACCCCGGAGATATTTGACGCACACTGGTCCACGGATCCTGCGCGGCAGTTCTTCCATTCATCAAGCTACACGGCCAATCCGATTGCTTGCGCTGCGGCCAATACCAATCTTGGAATCTGGCGTGAGGAGCCGGTGCTGGAGAGAATCGGCGCCCTGGCCCGCCGGCAGGAAGCGCTGTTGGCCGGACTGGCAAATCTGCCTCAGGTAACAAATGCCCGGCAGGCAGGCACGATCATTGCCTTGGACGTCCGCGCAGAAGTCGATACCGGCTACCTTTCGCAAGCCGGCCCGCGCATGCGCAAGGCATTCCGGGAAGCGAACATCTTGCTGCGGCCGCTGGGCAACACGGTCTATGTGATGCCGCCGTATTGCATCAGCGAAGAGGATCTAACGACAGTAGGAGAGGCGATCTCTGACGCGGTTGGGAGATTGTGCTGACTGCGTTTGATCGAGGGTGCACTGTGCACGAAAGCGATGGTGCAGGCGGTCCAGAAGCACAATAGCGCCAAAACTCATGCTGCCAGTCTAATACGATCACATCCTATCTGGAGCGGTTCAGGCTGGCAGAGTTGCCGTCTGGCGCAGGGCTTCACCAAGTGCGAGCGCCGCCGATGTCGCGAGGTTCAATGAGCGAACCTGCGGGCACAGTGGAATGCGGACCCGTGCATCGC
>JBEVKC010000099.1:0-25776 GCA_040509895.1 Novosphingobium sp.
ACCAAGGCCGTGCTCGACAAGCATATGCCCGGCTTTGCCGGCAATCCGCAGATCGACATGGCGCGCGGCATGACCCTCAAGCAGATCCAGCAATTTGCAGGCGATGCCGTCACCGACGACGCCCTCGCCAAGATCGACGCCGACCTGGCCAAGATCCCCGCCAAGAAGTGATCCTTCGCCGCGCCCGGAACCAACGGGCGCGGCATACCGTCCATTTGACAACTGGTGCAGAAGCGCGCCGGTTCTTTTTGCAGGAAACGATATGACTGAAAAACGCGTTGTCGTGGTTACTGGCGCGGCGGCCGGCATTGGCTTGGGCATTGCCAAGCGCTTTGCCGAGGATGGCCACCCCACTGCCATGCTTGACGTCCAGGGTGACCTGCTTGAGCAGGAGGCGGAAACGCTGCGCCAAAACGGTGCCCGCATTCTCGCCCGCCAGGTTGACGTGTCGAACCGGGAACAGGTCGACAGCGCCTATGCCGACATACGTCGCGAATTCGGCCCCATCAGCATCGTGATCCCAAATGCTGGTGTAGCGAACTTCATCCCCTTCACTGCGATGCGTATCGCGGATTGGCAGCGCGTAATTGACATCAACCTGACCGGCGTCTTCCACACGGTCCAGGCCGCTGTCCAGGACATGATCGACGCTAACTGGGGCCGGATCGTGACGATTTCGTCGCAGGCTGGACAGTCGGGCGGCCCGATGCAGGCGCACTATTCCGCTTCAAAGGGCGGCGTTATCGGCATGACCAAGGCGCTGGCGCGCGAGCTGGCGCCCCACGGCATCACGGTGAACACTGTCCCGCCCTCGCTCGTCGAGACGCCGCAGATGCACCGCTCCACCCAGACTGGCGAGTTCCCGCTTGAGATGATCGTGCCAATGATACCGATCTCACGCCCTGGCCAGCCGGCGGAAATCGCCAGTGCCTGCGCCTATCTCGCCTCGGAAGAGGCCGCCTACATCACCGGTCAGGTCCTGGGCGTAAACGGCGGCATGTACATGTAATATTGAGGTTTCTGGCCCAAGGTGAATTGAGAGGCACCAGTCCGCAACGGGCTGGTGCCTCTTCTTATTTGCGAGAGGCTGGCCCAAACGCACCGCCCGCCGCGAGCTGCTTTTGCTGAGCGGGGGGAATGAAGGCCGGGATGCCTTCCATTTCATAGGCCGCGGAAATCCCGGTAAGCTCACCCGTCAACGGATCTTTCAGTCCATCTGCCGCGCGCCGGACAGCGTTATACATGCCAGGCGCATTGAAGCCGATGGTGTTTTCATAGTCGGACGCCTGGAAGAAGGCGGTCGAAAGCAGCTGGCGCCAATCGCGGTATCCGCCAAGCGTGGCGCGGAGATCACCTTCGGGTGTGAACTCCAGCCTCATGCGGGCGTTCGTCAGTGACCATGTCGAGGCGGGGCCTTCGTGCAGGTCGATCGTGTGGTCAAGGGCGTCGGTCATGATCACGCCGTCGACGATACGGCCCCGGAACCGGGCAAAGTCCTGAGAAAATTCCGGGTTGTCGTTCACCCGGAAAGTAAAGTCGGGCAGCACCGTCTTTGAAGAACCATCGCGCCGCATCGGGTCGGCGCTGTAGAGAATCGTGACTGCGACGTCCTTGTCATTGCGCTCATCATCGATGCCGCTCACTTCGACCAGGATCGAGAGGCCCCCTGCCCGCCGCAGTTCGTTACCGATCATCGGCAAAAAGCCGTTGCGCCGCCATCCAGCGACGCAGCCCTGGATCGAGAAGAGCTGGTTGTCGATGCCCTTGCGGCCATCTGGCGACGTGTAGTTCCTGTGCGCCGGGTTTGCCGAACTGTCCTTGCCGTCAAGATTGAAGCCGCGAACGACATTGGTCTGCGGTGAAACATGGCCCGGGTCCGCAACGATGCCCGGCAGCAGGATCACGTTCATTTCACCGGGCCCGCGGTAAGGCAGCACCGTGGTGTCTGCGCCGCCCTTGCTGGTCAGGGCAGCGCGCTGTGCGGTCGCCCGTTCGGGCGACATCAGCGCGAAATATTCATCCTGCGTCGGCTTGCGGTTCAGTTGGGGGCATTGATCCTCGCTGCTGTCAGCGATCGGCGCGAACCATGTAACAATAAAGGTCTTGGTCGCGCCCTTGCGCGGCGCGGCCGCCAGCTTGGCCGGCGTAGTCGTGAGGGGCCGGGGCTTGGGCTGCGGAGCGGAATTCAACCACTCGATGGAATCGAAGTGCACGCCAAACGCCTGCTCGGGTGCACCTTCCGCGACCGGACAGGTCAGGCGCACGTTCTTCAGCGCGTATTCGTAATAGTCGGGCACATCGGCAGGACGCGGCCCATTCTCCTGCGGGTGCCGTGTCAGGTCCGACGATTCTGCATAAACAAGTTCTGGCAGCTTCTCTCCGCTGCGGCAAAGTTCCATCAGCCGGGCTAGGCCCGGGCTGTTCTTGCCAACCGCCAGCGCCAGCATCGAGGCGCCATTGGCGGGTGCACGCGGCCCGGTAAACTTGAGGCCGCTCTCCTTGCCGGAGATTCCGCGAATCTCGCGCCGGGCGGGACGCTCACTCCAATAGTTTGCCTCGGCCCTGACCCAGCGGTCGTATTTCCCCTTGAAGCTGTCGCCTTCAACCCCCGGAACCTTGAGATAGCTGGGGCCGATGTAGTCAGCCGATGCCGGGCTGGCGACCGCAAGAATGGTAACGGCCGCGCCCAGACACAGGGCCGTGCGGGTGCTGGCGGACTTGCGTCGGAACAAGGTGAACATAAATTCTCCAGAGTGCATTTGGCGGCGCCTGTGTCAGGGCTTTTTTGGAGGTGGCTGGCTGTCGATCAGCTCGATTTTATAGCCATCGGGGTCGTCGATCATCATCATCTTGATGCTGCCATGGACGGTGCGGATCTCTCCGGCTTCGAAGCCCGCCTTCTTTAGCCGTTCCGAAACTGCGGCGAGGTCCGGCAGGCGCAGCGCTATGCGATCGAACCCATGAACGTGCTCGATCGGGCGGATCGGGCCTTCCTTGTCGGTGATCAGCATGATCCCCGCCTCGGTTGGATCCATGCCAAAGCCTACCACCATGTCGGGCCGTTCTTTCGGGCCAAACCGCATCCGCAATTTCATGCCCAGCCCCTCGGTATAGAACTTGAGGGAACGGACAGGGTCCGAAACATAGAGCGCGGGGCCAACCATGCCTTCCAGCTTCACGACCGGCGCTGCAGGTGCAACGGGCGCAACAGGTTCGGCATATGCGCCCGGCGCTGATGCCGTAAGAGCGGACGCGGCAGCCAAGGCGAGTAAAACGTGCCTCATGCCATAAACTCGACGATGGGTTTGGACGTATGCATGGCTCCGTCGCCCCAGCTGGTCACGGGCATGCCGAGCACCTGCTGGATCGTCAGCCCGACGCGCGAACTGGGATCGCCGTTGCCGGAAATGTGCTGGCCCGACTTCCATTTGCCTCCCGCCTGGCCCGCAACCATGATCGGCAGATTGTCGACCGAGTGGATCTTGGCGAAGTTGCTTTCCGAAGTCGCAAGGACAAGGCTGTGGTCAAGCAACGTGCCGTCGCCTTCCTTCACCCCATCCATCGCCTTCAGCAGGCTGGCGAAGGTTTCCATGCTGCGCTCGATGAAGAAGGTGGCCTTGGGCTGGTACCCCAGCTTTTCGTCAACCGGCTCTTCGTGGGTAAGCTCATGGAAGGCGACCGGATCGCCAGCCTTGCGCAGGTTCGACCCTGCATTCGACAGTGCCATGTTGAAAACCCGCGTCTGGTTGCAGGCCAGCGCGATCACCAGCAACTGCGCGAGGGAGTCATGGGTCTGGACAGCGACATCCCATGTCGGGCCAAGCTCTGACCGCCCAGGTTCCGTGGGAAGGATGCATGCCTCGGCCGGCGCCGGTTTCTCCAACGCCTGCCCAAGCTGTTGCTCGACCTGCCGGACCGAAGTGAAATACTGGTCCACGCGCTGCCGGTCGGCGGCGCCGATGGAGCGCATCAGTTCCTCGCGCTCCTCCTTCACCGAACTGAGGACGCTCTGGCGCAGCATGATGGCGGGATCCGGCTTGAAATCGGCCTTGTTCGGATCCTGGAACTCTGCGCCAAAAAGACGGCGATAGAGCTGAACCGGATCGACCTCGCTGGGATTGACGGTCGAGCCTGCGCGCATGCTGTAGCTGACCCCCGACTGGCCGGTGCAGGCCATCTCCAGCGAGCGGAAGCGCGTGCCCTTGCCGATGTGATCGGACACCAGGCAGTCCAGCGTAGGCGCCTCGCTCGTGCCACCGCTAACGCCGCCCTTCAGCGGCGCAGAGCCGGTGAGAGTGGCCATGACGCCCGACCAGTGGACAAGGTTGGGCTTGCCATCCAGGATGCAATTGAAGTTCGAGAAGACGCTGACCTTGTCGCGGAAGGGCGCGATTGGCTTCAACTCGTCCTTGAGGTCGTAGGCCTTGCCAAGCTGGCTCGGGAAAAACCGCGCGGTGTTTACTCCGCAACCCCAGAACCACGTCCCGAACCGCGTCGGAATCGGCGCTCCGTTGGCCAGCGCCTGCCCATTGCCATCAAGGAACAGGTCCAGCAGCGGCAGGCCGACAACCACGGCCGACCCCTGCATGGCTCCCCGGAGCATCCTGCGCCTTGTCCACTTGGTCATCACGTTCTCCTGTGAATTCTTATCGGCTCGCGACGAGCGGTTTTGCGAGCGGCGCTTCTGGTGCGACGGCGGCAAGTGCCGGGCTTGTCGCGATCATCCTCATCAAGGCGGGCAGCTGGTAGCCCTGCGCGCCAAAGCTTTCGATCGCGCTTTCCAGCCACGGCGTGTCAGTGCCGTCGGCTTCCCTGCCGACGCCATATTCATAGGCCCGTTGCACAAGGCAGGCCGGCACATCAGGACTTTCGCGCAGCGCCTGTGAAAGTCCGAGCAGCCCGACATAGGGTTTGCCGTCGAACGTGCCCGAAGCATCGATCACTGCGGTGTTTTCATGCGTGCGGAAGTTACCGACCGCGTCGTAGTTTTCCATCGACAGTCCGATCGGATCCGTCAGGGCATGGCAGCCCGCGCAGGCCGGATTTTCCTGATGCGCGGTAAGCCGCTGGCGCGCCGTGCGGAACAACGGGTTCGACACGTCCTGCACGATGCTGAAGTTCACGTTGGGCGGCGGCTGCGGCACCGGTTGGCACAGCATCAGTTCCCGAACTGTTTTGCCGCGGATCGTGGGTGAACTGCGGCCCTCGTGCGTGGGGTCCAGCATCAGGAAGCCGGCGAGGCTGAGAATGCCGCCCCGGTGGCTATCGGGCGAAAAGGTATAGGGGGACCAGCCCTCCATTCCCGCCGCATCGACCGGCACCTTGTACAACGCACCGAGATTGCGGTTCAGGAACGTTTTGCGGGTGGTGAACAGGTCGCGGTAGTCGCCCTTGTTGATGACGAGCAGATCGACAATCGTGCGCAGCGTCTGTTCCTGTGCGTCCTTGGCAAGGTCAGAGCTGAACTTGGGATAGATGGCCTGGTCCTTGGCCAACCCCTGGAAGTGCTCGTATCCGAACATGTCCGAGAAGAACGAGCGTACGCCCTGCTCAAACCGCGGCGATGCGATCAGCCGATCCACCTGCGCACCAAGCTTGCGCGGATCACGCAGGTCGCCCCGTTCCGCGGCATCGAGAAGGTCGGTGTCCGGAGGCGCATCCCAAAGCAGGAAGCTGATGCGTGTTGCCAGCGAATAATCGTCGAGCCTTGCCGTGCCCACTGCATCGCTACGCTCGACGCGAAATATGAAGTGCGGGGAAATCAGCAATCGCGACAAGCCGATTTCCAACCCCTTGGAGAAGCTGCCGCTTGCCTGCGTGGCGCTTGAGGCCAACCCTACGACCGACGCCAGTTCCGGCGAAGAGAGCGGCCGGCGATAGAGCTGCCGACCATAGTCCGCAAAGAACTTGCTGGCGCAGGCCGCGTCGAAACTGCCGGGCGCTGCCAGCGAACATGGGATGGCCGACTTGCCCTGATCGCTTGCGATGAAATGGGCGGCGATCTCACGCGCTCTCAGTTCATATTGTTCGATGCCGGAGGGTGTGACGGTGACTTTCGCATCGCCGATGGCCATCAGGCCCTGCTCCCGCAGGGGAGGATCGAAGCGGCCCGGCACGTCGATACCCGGGCCGAATATCTGCTCGATCGAACGCACATATTGCGCCTCGTTCAAGCGGCGAAAGCCTGGCGCACCACCCGTGACGGCGGGCGCACTTGCGGTCTGGGCGGTTACATGAGGAACAAGGGCAATCGCCGAACCGGAAAGCAAGGCCGCAGCCCCCGCAACCCACAAGGATCGGGTACGCAGATTCCGCCATGCATTTCGCGGCTGTAAAGCCATTCTTGTATCTCCCCCATTCGCCGGTTCTTATGTTGCGTGATCACCAACTCAAGGCGGTGTCAGCGTTCATCCGGTCAATGTCATATGCTGTGCATTTGCTTAGCTTGCAGTTCCCCGACGGGTCAAGTACTTTGAGCGACATTGTGTCGCAGACCACAGGGAGGAATGGAACTTTGTCCGCATCTGGAACATCGCGTTGGAGCAAGCGAAAATGGGCTTTCGGGCTGCTGACAGTGGCCACGTCAGGAGTAATGCTGGCATCGGTCGGGCACGCAGACGAATCTGTCGGTGCCAGCACCGCATCAGAGCTCTCCCCGGCCGAGCGCGAGGGGATTATTTTTGAACGGCAACAGGCAATGCTGCAGCTTGAGCGCGACAGCGACCTGCTTGGCAAGATCGTCGCCGGAATTGCGCCCGCGGACAAGCTGGCCGCAACGACCAGGGCCGTTGCCAATGGCGCCAGGGATTCGGTCACCAGCTTTGCCGACAAGGTTCCCGGCGGTAGGTCGAAGCCAGAGGTCTGGTCCAACAATGCGGACTTCACGCGTCGCATGGAAAGCTTTGCCCGGAATGCCGAGGCAATGGCCAAGGCTGGTGAAAGCGCGAACATCACCGCGGTGACGGAACTGATGATCGAGGCAATGCCCTGCAAGGAATGTCACGACCTGTACCGTGAACCAAAGAAGCCAAAGCAAGGCGCCTGACCAGCACTTATGCCCAGCAGGCCTGGGCAACGGAGAGTATGTGTGTCCGACCTCACCCAGAAACTGATCGCCGCATATGAAAATCGCCTGACCACCGCTGCGTTCGATCCGATCCAGGCGCTGGAGGAGGTTCTGAGCGGCGTCGGCCTTTCCTCCTCGAACGCGGGAGGGGCGGTCACGTGCGTCGGCGCCGACCCAGTCATAAAAAGCCCGCTTCGCATTGGGGGGGCAGCGGCGATAGGGCTTTTGGCGAAATCGGTCGCCGCTGCCGCCATGCACCGTTGGCGGGGCGGCGAAGGACAAGACATAGCCGTGGACCTGCGGCAGGCGCCCCACCGGCTTAGCCCGTTCTACGATGGCAAATGGGAACGGATCGGACGTTACCCGATATTGCCAACGCTGGAGGTGGGCAACGTCATGGGAGCGTTGTTTTTCCGAACTGCTGACAATCGCTGGGTAATGCCCCAGGCCATGTACGCGGGGCTGCGCGTGAGGGCGCAGGAATTGCTGGGCGTGCCCCTCACCTTTGGTCCCGTGACGGAGGCCATAGGTAAATGGAACGCCTTTGAACTCGAAGAAGCTGGTGCCCGCGCGGGCGTTGTCATGCCCGTTGTGCGATCATTGCCCGAAATGCTCGCGGAACGGCAATATACCGACGTTCTGGCGGAAATGCCGCTCATCGAAATCACCCGGATCGGCGATTCCGATCCGGAGCCCCTGCCTCCCCTTGGAGCGATGCCATTTTCCGGTCTGCGCGCGCTGGGAATGGGCCACGTCATTGCCGGAGCCGGGCTTGGCCGCTCTCTGGCGCTTCACGGCGCGGATGTACTCAACCTCTGGAAGCCGGGTGAAGGCGAAAACGATCCGATCTATGCTACCGCCAACGTCGGTGTCCGATCGGCCTGGCTCAATCCGCGCGCCGAGGGCGAGATCCTGATGCGCCTGCTGAAGGACGCGGACATCTTCTTTCATAACCGGCGGCCCGCGCTGATGCGCGAAATCCGTTTGACCCCTGAAGACGCGGCGCGCGAGCGTCCCGGAATTGTCTACGTCTCCATCACCTTGCACGGCGATCGCGGCCCATGGGCCGACCGTCCGGGATTTGACCAGTCGGCCGGATCCGTGGCGGGCATCATGGCGCTGGAGGGAACCGATGCTGCACCCCAACTTCCGCCGGTGGTTGTTGTGAATGACTACCTGACATCCTGGATCGCCCAGGTCGGCGTTGTTGCGGCCCTGAGGCGCAGAGCGCAAGAGGGCGGCTCGTATCACGTCCACGTATCTTTGACGCGCGTCGCGCTCTGGCTGATCTCGCTCGGTATTTTCGACAAGGACTGGGCCCACGCGACGGCGGGCTCTTCCGACGAACACCGATACCTCGACCCCGAAACCTTTCAGGCAGTGACGCCGCTGGGTGATTATCAAGGCGTATGCGAGCAGGTGAGCATGTCACTCACCCCGGGAACCTATGATCCTGTTCTTATCGCGCGAGGGTCCGGTCGGCTTGAATGGTGTTGAGTCGAGAAAGCCTCACGGCTCCAATTGATCGATACACCATTCGATCAGCGCGCGCGTTTCCGCATGACCGCCGCTGATCCCGATGGCGGTTTCGAGACCCAGGATACTCCCGATCGAACTGATCGCCATAGTCACCGCAAATGGGTTCACGACGCCTTTACCGACATCCGGCGCACGCCGCTTTCCGGGCGTATGGGGATTGGAGACATTGCCCATCCGATTCACACCAGCTTGATGGCTTGAAATTGGCTTGACCAATTTTCGGTCCATGGACATCATCGGTTCAATGTCCACGAACAAGCCAGCAATAGCGCAAGCGGCTCTTGCAATCAGCCTGATGGTAGGATCACACGCGATCCTTCACGCCCCCGCCCGGAGCGAGACCGCCCACTTGAATATCGGGGCGCTCCCCCAGATTGCGGAGGTAGATCCTCGCTTCCAGTCCTACAATGTCGAGAGGGCCGAGATCATCGGTGGACGGTTCTGGGCGCCTTACCCCCAGCCAGGCGCGAAACCGGAGCCTGAAAATACGCAGGCAAGCGGCGGTCTGGCGCTACAGGCCAACCTCTTCCGTCAACGCCCGCCTGCCGACCTTGCGGATCGCAAGCTGGTGAACATGGCTCGCGCGCTCGGCCCGGCATATATACGCGTCAGCGGTTCCTGGGCGAATGCGGTATTCTTCCAGAACGACGACAACCCTCCGATGCGCAAGCCGCCCAAGGGCTTCCAGAACGTGCTCACACGCGAGCAGTGGAAGGGGGCCATGGCATTTGCCAAGTCTGTGGATGGCCAGATCGTCACATCATTTCCGGTCAGCGACGGAGCGCGCGGTTCGGATGGAATCTGGAACCCCGAACAGGCACGCAAGCTGCTTCGGTATACCCGGGAAATCGGCGGCCACGTCTATGCCGCCGAACTCATCAACGAACCGAACCTTGGACCAGTTGCCGGTCTGCCGGGCAGCTACAATCCGCAGACTTTCGCCCGCGACATTGCCGCCTTTCAGGCATTCGTGAAGAGCGAAGCACCCAACTTGAAGACGGTCGGACCCGGATCGACGGGAGAGACTGGCGTCGCGCTGTTCGCAAATCGCGGCATCGCCACAGACGCGATGCTCAGCGCAGAGCCCCGCGCGAAGTTCGACATTTTCTCCTACCACTTCTACGGCGCACGGTCCGAACGTTGCACCCGGATGGCGCCGAGCAGCGCGATCTCACCGGACAACGCCGTAAGCGAGGAATGGCTCGGTCGCACCGACAAGGCGCTGGCCTTCTACAAGGATCTGCGCGACCGCTACATGCCCGGCGCTCCGATCTGGCTCAATGAAACCGCACAGGCATCGTGCGGGGGCGACAAATGGGCCAGCACGTTCCTCGACAGTTTCCGCTATGTCGACCAAATGGGCCGGCTGGCAAAGCAAGGCGTCTCAGCAGTCTTCCACAACACGCTCGTTGCAAGCGACTATGGCCTGATCGACGAAGCAACCATGACCCCTCGTCCCAACTATTGAGCGGCGGTGCTTTGGGAGAGACTGATGGGTGAGCGCGTGCTCGACGCAGGGCAGACAAGGCCCGGCTTGCATATCTATGCGCACTGCCTGCGAAATCGTTCTGGCGGCGTCGCTCTCGCCGCAATCAACCTCGACCGCGACAAAGCGGCCAGGGTATCGCTGCCGTCAGCGGCGGAAATCTTTGCCTTGACTGCCGACGAACTGCAGGCTCGGTCGGTCAAGCTCAATGACAAGGTGCTTGCCATGAACGGGGAACAGCTTCCCACCATCCGGCCGCTCCAGGCGCGCGCTGGCGAGGTGTTCGTGCGGCCGGCAAGCATTACCTTCATTGCCATACCCTCGGCCGCCAATGAGAGCTGCAAGTGAGCCGCTTGACGGCCCCTGCAAAACCCATATTGTGCGCCACAATATCGCATAAATAAAAGATCCTTCGGGAACAGTCGGCTCGGCCGCCTCTCGAACCGAAGGAAGGAGAGGCTTATATGGACACTATTGCTGACGTTTCGGACCGCACGATCGCCGAACTGGTTTCCCTCGCCGGGAGATCTGCAGTCGTCACTGGCGCGGCTCAAGGGCTGGGCAAAGGTATTGCGCGGCGGCTTGCCGAAGCCGGTGCCAATGTTCTCATCGCAGATTTGAACGCCGAGCTCGCCGCAACACTTGCCGCCGAGCTTGATGATCGATCGTCAGGCCGCGTGCTGGCAATCTCAATGGACGTCAGCGACACTGCAGCCGTCGCTGCGGCGGCCCGTACGGCGGAATCCGAATTTGGTGGCATCGACATTTGGGTCAACAATGCCGGCGTCTTTCCGAGCATTGCAGTCACCGATATGAGCGACGGCGATTGGGAAAAGGTCTTCGCGGTCAATGCGCGCGGGGCTTTCATTGGATCTCGCGAAGCGGCGCGCTCGATGAAGGCCAAGGGCAACGGAGGCGTTATCGTCAATGTCGCTTCACTTGCCGGCCTCCATGGAATCTCGCCAGGCCTTGCTGCCTACGTAGCATCGAAGCACGCTGTAGTCGGGCTTACAAAGCAGATGGCCCTGGAACTTGCGCCCGATCGTATCAGGGTGCTCGCCGTGGCGCCAAGCTTCATGGTTACCGAAGGCAATCTAGCGATGATTGCGCAGTCGCCGCAGCTTGCCGAGGCCGCCATCGAGCACATCCCCTCGATGTTCGCGTCAAAACTCGGGCGGGTGGGCGTACCTGACGACATTGCCCGCGCGGTGCTGTTCTGTGCTTCGGACATGTCGATTTTCATGACCGGCACGACGCTGGTGGTCGATGCAGGCGAGACTGCGTGATTGGGCTTCGGGCTAACCGGACAGAGGTCACTACCATGCATGAAATCAAACGCCGGTCCCTGTTGGCGGGGCTTGGAGGTATCGCGATGACCTCTCTCATTGGATGTGCGACAACATCTTCCAGCTCGCAACGTCCGTTTTTCGAGCGGATCGGCAAGCCAATAGGTCTCCAGATCTATACTCTGGGGCCGGAAGCTGGTCGCGATATTGACGCAACTTTCGCGCAGGTAGCGCAGATCGGCTATCGCGAGATCGAACTGCCTGGCCTCTTCGGCAAGAAACCTGCAGACTTGGGCGCTGCGGCGGCTCGCGCGGGACTGACCATTTCCAGCCTGCATTTACCACTTGTTGCCAACAGTGGTCCAGGACTCTCCTTGGGCAGCGATGCCAGCCAGATCGCCGAAGCGCTTGCGGCGCTCGGCGCGCATTGGGCGGTCGCACCTATTTTGCTTTTCCCACCGGGCTTCCGGCCGCAGAGCGGTGAAAGCATGGAAGCGGCGATCAGCCGGTCGGTCACTGCCGCCGGCGAAGATATCTGGAAGAAGACCGCCAACTTGCTCAATACCAAGGGGAGTGAACTCAAGCCGCTCGGCTTCAAGGTTGGCTATCACAACCACAATCTGGAGTTCGCGCCGGTCGGAAACACGCGCGGATGGGACATACTTTGGCGCGAAACCCAACCTGATCTCGTCAGCTTTGAAATCGACTTGGGCTGGATTGCAACTGCTGGGCTCGATCCGGTCGAATTCCTGAAGAGTGCAAGGGGCCGCGTCCGCCTGCTCCACGTCAAGGATGTCGCTGCCGGCAATACCGTCAACTTCGGCATCACGATGAAACCGGCCGAGGTTGGTTCGGGCACGCTGGACTGGGTGCGCATCCTTCCCGAGGCACAGCGAGCCGGTGTTGAGCACTTCCTCGTCGAGCAGGAACCGCCCTTCACTATTCCTCGCATCGAAGCGGCAGCAAAATCCTACGCTTTTCTATCGCAGCTGAAGGCCTGACCATGCTTCGCCGCTTTACATTCTTGCTTGCCGCTTCGATCCTTACGGCGCCATTACCGGCTGCTGCTGATGAACTGCCCACACCGCAGCTCAATCTTGACGATGCCGTGATGATTTCCCCGTTCGGCGGCCGCACGGCCTTTTCGCCGGACGGCAAGAAGATCGCTTTTGTCGGCAAGACCTACGGCGACGCTTACGAGATCGATCTCACAACCCGCAAGGTGCGTAACCTGACGCAGGCCCTGCCCCACCAGGGCATCATGCGCATCCAGTATCTGTCGAGTGGCGATTTCCTGGTGACTGCGCCGCGCATTCACAACGGAGCTAACACCCGCGCCCATCTCGAGATGTGGGTGCTGGACAGGAATCTGGAGCACGGCCTTCAGCCTCTCGGTGCACAGGTGTTCGAGGGCATCGCGGTTTCGCGCAAGCGCAACCTTATTGCCTGGACGGCTATCGAGCCCGAGCTCAAGCCTTCGGAAAGCTGGCAGCTAGGGTTTGTGCGACCAACCAAGCGCTACACGGCTGAAGTCACCTATCAGGATGGCAAGCCGAAACTGACTGGCAAGCGTGAGATCATGGCGACCCTGCCGGCCGAGTGTGGTTTTATCGAGCCCCAGGACTTCCGCGAGAACGACCGCGAACTGGTCTATACCTGTATGGGCCCGATGACGAGCGGTGCGCTTTCCATATCAGTGATGGGCACTGATCTCGTCTCGGGGAAGCACACCACCTACTATCGCCGCGCAGGTGAGTATGACGAAGTCGAGGGCATCGCCCCCGACGGCAGTTGGGCCACAGTGGAATGCGGAAAGCAGGACAAGCCAGGGCTGCCGCCTCTCGACATCTGCCGGCTGGAACTGCGCGAGAACGGTGCAATGACGCTGCTGGTTCACGGAACCACTTCAGGATCAACCAGCGACATCAGCAATCCGATCGTGAGTCCCGATGGAAAGTGGCTGGTGTTCCAGCGCTCGGACGGGGGGCGCGGTGAGATCGGTGAAGGCTACGGCATCTACATGCTGAAACTTCCCGAGCAGGCCAGCGGCCGAAAAGCGCGGCCATAGGCATAAAGACCACAAGCATCGGGCAAAGAGAAACGATGTCTCACAGGCCGCGTCTCTATCAGGATCTTGTGCGCTGCCTTGCCACTGACATGCCGAAGGCAAGTATCCAGTTGGCACCCGCCTGCCTGCGGAACGCCATCTCGTGCAGATGCATTCAGTCAGCGGCGCAACCTTGCGCCGCGCCCTGATCACGCTTGAAGCGCAAGGGGTGATCGAAATTCGATACGGCGCCGGCGCATATGTCGCCCGCCGACCGGGCGCAAAAAGGCGCCGCCAAATTGCGAGCTCACGGCCTTCGAAATCAGCGAATCTGGCTTGATTTGCGAGGCCGAGGTGGCGGGCATGGCCGCCACGCAAATCACGTTTCAGGAAACGAAGAAGATCGGGCGGCTCGTCGAAACGATTGGCAACAAGAGCGTCAGCATTGCCGAGGAGCGTTCATTTCACCTTGCGGTCGCTCGTGCGACACGCAATCGCGCCATCGTTGAGCTGGTCAAACGACTTTGGGACTTGCGCGCAGGATCACGCGAGTCCGCAATGCTCGACGAGCGGGTACGCAGGCTTCATAGGCCCACTTCCCTCAAGGAACGGCGGGCGCTTGTCGCAGCGCTCGAACAGCGTGATGCGGCCGCGGCGCGCACGGCAATGAAAAGCCTTCTTACCGGCGCCTTGGAGAGCCTGCTGGTCGCATCTTAGGAAGTGGCGATTGAATCAGCCCTGTACGCGACCGCTGCGAAGCGCAACCGGTTGGATGATTTGACCGATCAGGCGGATACCTGTTCGGCCAGAGCCGGCTAGGTTTTGAATGCGGCCCTCAATGCTGATGCAATCATTGCTTGATAGGCAGCGGCCTCGACCGGGATCAGTGCGGCCATTGGCTGCGCACCGTGAAACTGGCCCGGCCAGCATTTGTGGACGACTGTCACGCCCGCTTCCGCAAGACGCCTGGCATAGGCGGCGCCTTCCGCAGCCAGCGGATCGTATTGCGCGCACATGATCAAGGCGGGGGGCAGGCCCGTCAGATCTTCGGCGAGAAGTGGGGAAACGTAAGGGAGTGCCGCCTGAGATGCATCCGTCAGGTAGTGGGCGCAGTAGAGATCCTTGCCTGACGAAAGCTCCATGCCCTCCTCAGGAACCCGCAGCGGATTATGGTTGACCAGGTCGAGCACGGGCACTTCCAGCACCTGCAGAACAAGCGAAGGTCCATTGCGGTCACGTGCCATCATGGCCACCACGGTCGCGAGGTTGCCGCCCGCGCTCACACCGCCGACCGACAGGCGGGCAGGGTCGACGCCCAACTGCACTGCCATTTCTGAAATCCATGACAGTGCGGCGTAGCCGTCTTCTGCGGCGGCCGGAAACCTGTTCTCCGGCGCGAGCCGGTAACCGACCGAGGCCACTATGCAGCCCGCCTCCATCGCAAGTGACCGGCAAAGGGAGTCGAAGTGTTCCAGCGTCCCAAGCCAGAAGCCGCCGCCATGAAAATAGACGTGGCAGGGAAGCGGACCGCGATCGGGATTGGCGGGCGCGTAAATCCGTACGGTGATCGAACCGCCATCCACTTGAATGGCGTGGTCCGCTTCGTGCGCGAGAGGTTCCGCATGCGCGTAATGACCGATGACGAAGCGCTCCATTGCAGCATGTGCGCTCGCTCGCGCTTGGGCGATGGGAAGCTCTGTCAATGGGGCTGAACTGGCACCAATAGTTACAAAGAGAGGGCGAAGTGCTGGAAGAATGGGAATGGGGTATCTCCATGTTGTTTAATTGATCAGCGGTTTTCCAGCTTCATAACATCGCATAATTGCAAAGATGACGGGATACGGTTTCAAGATTATATCGGTCCAGTTGCTTGTCGATTTTCGCCAGTCTTGATCCGGTTCAGATCGATCATAAAATCGAAGATCAGTGAATTCAGATTATAACGGTGATTTACAATCGCAAGAAATTCAAGGTGAAGCGCGGCCCGGACGTGTTGCAGCCTAGCATAGACATGCGCACCAAAGGGTCGCCATGCTCGACGACATCTTCCTTGGCTGCGAGGCATTTTTACGCGACATTATGAAGCAGACCCGCCGGGACTGCCTGAATGCCTGGACGTGCCATCTGCACCTGTCATTGGAAAACTGGGCACTTGGCGCGGGAAAGTCAGAGAATCCAGCAACGAATCGGGTTCTTCTCCAGCAGCGAATACAAATGATTACCATTCAAGCCTTGCTGGTCTGACCAGTTATCGTGAATAGGGACCCATCAGTCGAAAGGATTTATGCGTGATCGTGTCGCACACTCAATTCCGCCGCTCGCGCCGCCAGCGAATGATCACCATGCCTATGGCTTTGGCCCTGCCCGCGATCATGGCCACCTGTGCATTTGCCAAGGCGCCCGAGGCCCCGCCACCGCCCCCGCCAGAACGAATTGTCGTGGATTCGCTCCCGTTGCCGCCAACCGCGCCATCCGATGCCCCCGGCGCCTGCACGCGCGACGTCAATCCGCGCGGCACTGGCTGTATGTCCGCATATTATGACGCAATTATCGAAGGGCCGGCCTATCTGTGGGACGCCAAGCATGTCCTGCTTTCTGTTCAGTTCACCGGCGCGCCCGCCTCGCCCGATCCGGCCAGCATCTATAGCGGGCCGCAGGTCGTCGCTATCAAGACCGACGGCACTGTATTCGCCAACGGCGACGCCTGGAAATGTATCACCTGCGGCATTCCGGACGACGTGCGCAAACGCGGCAACCTCACCACCCACAGCGGCGGCCAGACAGCCAGCCCGGGAGATACCTGGTTGGTGGTCGACCATCCGCAGGCCTTCCCTGGCGACCGCAAGATGCTGGCCGGCACAAATGTGATCGACTGCGGGCAGTACAGGTTGATAGACGACGCCTGCACACCCGACCGCCTGCAGGTCCACCCGATCCGCTGGAATGTGACGCCCGACGGATCTGGCAAGGGCGGCTCTATGCGCGAACTGCGGCTCAATCCCGACGGCGTTCACCTGATGTGGAGCCACATGAATGCGACGGGGCCAAACGTCGACCAGCACGGGCTCGTCGGCCGGCTGAAGTTCAATCCTGCGCCGAAAGCAGGTGAGCCGCTCGTCCCCCGCTACGACCTGGTCGACGCCTATGTCATGACCAATTCCAACGATCCCACCTTCGCGGCCTTCCGAGTCGATCCGAAAGACCACACGCGGCTGATCGCCAACCCGGCCAAGGGAGCAATCGGTGAAGCGCGCGGCTGGACGCGCGATGGCAAGGATGCGGTCGGCATGGGCATACCCGAGGCCGGCGCGGTCGATATGTATATCACCAGCCTGAAGACCGGTGCCTCGCGGCGGCTTACCAGCGCACCGGGATATGCCGATCCGATCATGATGTCGCCCGACGACAAGTGGTTCGTTGTGTTGGACAACCGGGGAGTTGACCGGCACATGTATTATGCAGCGATGCGCGGCGTACCGCCGATCACCGACATCTTGACGCTTATGGTCAAGCTTTCGGACGAGTACGGTTACCGCAACGGCCAACGGCGGTTCTTCCAACCCTATCTGATCGACAGCGGGGGCGACCGGGCAGGCCCTTCGGGCGAATATCTCGGTCAACAGCTTAACCCCGGCCCCGGCACGCCGGGCAGCCCAAGCGATCCCAACTGGAACGCGCGGGCAGATCCAGCGTGGTCGCCCGACGGCACCAATGTCGTCTACTGGCAAGCACTGGCCACCGCGCCCGCCTGCGGCGGCGCCAATCCACTGCCCTGCCCGGTCTCCACCGAGCCCGGCGGACGCCATTCACGGCTGATGATCGCCCGCCTGCCCGATCGCAAGCCGCTGGCGCTTGCCCAAAAGGCTGCCCCCGGCGCGATCACCGTACCTTGGGGCACCCGCTACAAGGCCGGCGATCCAATGCCCACAAGGGGGGCGGTTCCGGAAGGCAAATTCACTTTGGCTGGCCGCGCTGGCGGCTCCGCCCAGGTCGAGATCCGCAAGAATGCAGGGCGTCCCATCTTCGTTTCTGCCGTGTATGACCGGTTCACCGATGACGGACAGCACGTTATCGATGGCAGCGAAAGCGCGGAACTCGTGGTAAAGGACGGCAGGCCCCGCATCGTCTGGCATTCGGATCTTCGCTCGAGCGGCAAGCAGACCGGCACCAAGAAGTCCAGCGAGCCAGGCGGTTTCGTGATCAGCCCGATGGGCGAGCCGCTGGAAGGCGAGCTGGTCACAACGATCGATGGCAAGACCTACCGCCCGGTACAGAAGGGAACTTGAGCGACCAAGGCGGCCTGACGCTGGTTCAAGCCGTTGGATTGCACCAGGGTCAGGGCTTCGGTTCTGTCGGCTGCCATACTTACGATAGCTGGAGCTTGCCTATGCGGATGAGCGCACTCTAATATTTTTCCCGGTTGCAAAGCCCGTCCTTCGTAAGCGATCGAATATCAACGCATTGATATCAATAAGTTGGGGCGTCGCTGTGCATCGGCGCTCAGACGAGGACGATATTGCGTTGGCGCCCGGCGACATCCACGATCAGCGCGTTGAACAGGGTGATTACATTTTCAACGGGGTAGTCTTCACGCTCGTTCAGCCACCAGAGGAGGATTTCAAAGATTCCGCTGGTGACAAAAGGAACGGAAAGCTCGATCGGAATCCAGGGATTACTTCTGGGCCGGGAATCCGCGATTTCCTTGGCAACACGCATGAATTCGGTGCGCATCACCGAAGAGGCGCCGGTCAAAAGGGTGGTCCACAGCTTTCTGTGCCTTTGGACATACTCGCACATAAGCTTCGCCGATTCTGGTCGATCGCGATCGGTAATCGCGGATTGGCCCAGATAGAGAACCGTCCTGACTTCTTCCGTCGCTATGTGTTCAAGCAGTTCTTCCTTGCTCTCGAACCGCCGGAAGAAGGTCGGATAGCTGAGGCCAGCCGCTTCCGTGATGTCCTTGATGGAAATCTGATCGAACGGCTTGCGCTCGATCAGTTCCAGCAGCGCAGCACGCAGTGCCTCGATCGAGCGTTGCGCCCGAGCATCGTCCGGCTTGGTGGCAGTTGTCGTTCGTTTCCTGGCCAATGTGCGGTCCCCCGGCGACGGGCTTAGCCTGCCGCCCGGCCTTCATGCAACGACGCGCCACATATTCGATCAGGCTGCTATTCCGTCCTCGTTCGCCATCCAGTGCACGAAGCGGTGGAGCGGATACATGGCGTCGTGCGGGTTGCCGATGGCGCTGGGGCCAGCTTCTCCCAGCCGAACGACACGTTGCGCGCCGCCGCTGGCTAGCTGGTCTCGCAGGTCGGCCATGCGGTTGAAGGGATAGACGCCCACAGTCTGGGTTGCGACATTGACATACTTCATCGCCTCATCAAGCGAGGCCACGCACACCACGTTTGATGTCTTGCGCAAGGGGTGGAAATCCACCGGCTCCTCCGAACGAATAGCGACACCGCGGCCATCGAGTGCGCCGAACACGGCATATTCGTCGTCCATCAGACGCAGCATCTCGATCTGCTCCTTGAGTTCCATCTCAAGCGGGCGCGGCGCGCCTTCGCCCATACGGTCGATGCGTATCTGATCGGCCAGAATCTCGCAGTAGCGGTCAGCCTGTTCGGGCGTGGCCTCGATAAAGGTGAAGCGGCTGCAGACGCAGGCCTCCTGGTTTGCCATTGCCACGTCACTGGCGTTGAGCGCAGCTGCCTCGGCCATCGCTTCGTCGGTGAGAAAAGCTTCCTTGCCCACCATCGAGATCGAAGTCTTGGGATCGAATGAGACAAGCTGAAAGCCTGGTCCAACATACTTCATCACATTGTTGATCGCATCGCCGCCGCCCCAGGCGACGAGCTTGTCGAAATACTGCGGGCGATAGAGGATGCGCTCGACACTTTCGTCACCGCCGCGCCAGTAGACCGCAGACATCGACTGGACGACCGGGTGGTTGGGATCGACATCGGCCATCGTGCGCAGGAACGCCACGGTCGAGAACGGGTCAGCCGATGCCATCTTGAACAGGCTGATCGATTTGACCAAGGCGCTCTGCGCTATCGAGCGGATGCCCTGCGCGGGCGCGTTCCCCGGCAGCACATGGATCAGGCGCGGCGCATAGGCGCGGATAAAGCTGCGGCGGCCCTGATGGTCGGTGTGCGGCACCCACTCGTCGAGCGCCTTGGGATTGGGGAAGTTCTGTTCGACCAGCTCCCAAAGCGACTTCTTGTCGAGATATTCGGCCGAGTTCCTGACCATGAACTCAACCATCTTGCGGGGCTGCAGGCTTACCTTGGCCATGCGGTCGATACAGGGTTCGACATGCGGGTTGCCCGGCGCGGCGAGCTTTTGGCCAGCCTCGACGAGGAAGTCGATGATCTCAGCCAAAGGCACATTGAGCAGCGGCGGCAATGCGGTGCGTGGATGGACCAAGGCATCCAGATCCAGCTTCGGCGTTGCGAAATCGACGCCGAGGTCGCGTGACCGGTGGATGGTGTCGGCACCTTCCACCACCTTTCCGCGGATGAAGAACGGGGCGGAGTCGGCGCCAGTCTCGCGACTCGACTGTGCGGCGTCCAGGTTAGTCAGCGTGTTCATGGTATTCTCCTCTCCGTGGGAGCAAATTGTCAGGACAGGCCACGGACATAGGCATCGACCGTCCCGGCGCAGCCGATCTTGTCGTCACCTTCGAGGTCCGCATAGCGGTACACGTTGTCCGCAATCGAGGGCGAGCGGCTGCCACAAGCGCAGGGGCTGTAGTCCACTTCGATATGATCGCCAGAGATCACGCCACCCCAGCGGCTGTCCATCGAAAGGTCGAAGAAAGCAGCCCGGCCCTCCACCTTGCCCTCACCCACGCCGGGCATGAGCGCGTCGCCTTCCTTGTTGAGCGGCAGGCATACAAGCCATTGCGGCAGGTGATAGCGCCCACCTTCCTGGCAACGCGGCATCGTGGAGTTGATCTCCTGCATACCATACATCTGGAAGATGAATCGCGGTTGCAGGTTGAAGGTGTCATAGACAAATTCGCGATAGTTATCAGGCAACTGCGCCCGCTTGAGCCCGCCGCCAAGATAGACGGCGTTCTCGGGATTGAAATCCTTGCCGCTGTAACCGCGCGCGCGCACTGCTTCCGCAAAGGGATAGAGCGAGCCCCACATGCCGGTGACGTAAAGCTTTTCGTTACGCTTGCTGATGATGTCGTCGACCGCCCCTTCCTGCGCGTCCTCAAGTCCTTTTTGGCGTGCTTCAGTTTCAGCCTCGAACGTGGCGATTTCGCCGGGCTTGGCCGTGCCATCGGCAATCGCCTTGCGCAGGGTAATCATCTTGGTCAGCGAACCGACCGTGACCGGCGGCAAGCCAGACTGGAAACGGGGAGCCTCGGGATCGACGAAGGCCCCCATCATTGCCATGCCCATCGCCGCGTTGCGCGGCGTGTAAGCTACTGCTCCTGCTGCGCCCGCCGAGGTTCGCATGTCACCTGCACGAATGTCGGAACCCCACTGCACCGCCGCAATGCCGTCCTTGCTCGCGAAATCGAGGTCGCCCTGCGAGGCCACAAGCATCGCCGACTTTCCGGTCGTCCCGCTGGAACACGACACGAAATGGCCTGCACGCCCGCATGCTTCCACCCAATCGTCGATTTCCTGGACGCCGGACAAGTCGACATTGTCGGTCGGATAGGCCGAGACAGTACCCAGCCACTTGGTCAGGCGGTCCCACTTCTTCTCGGTCAGGAAGCTCTCGGGATAGCTCTTGTAGGCAGTGTGCGGGAGCAGCAGCGGAATAACGTCCTCAATGCTCTTGATCTCACGGATGCCGGCATCCTTGGCGCGCAGGGCAACCAGCTTGATTTTGCCTACCTGCTCGTGAAATCGCTCGTTCATGGCGGCGATTTGCACATCGGCGATCTCGCCGTGCCCGAGATCATAGCCGGCAGGATCACCGAGATAGGCAACCAGCTTTTCGGTATTCTCTCCCATTTTCCAATCTCCTGGTCCCGGCATTGATGCCGTGTCGAATCATGATGACAGGGATCATAATATGTTATATTAAATAACACAACGCTCCGCACGGTATGACCGATGATAGGAGCAAAGGAGAGGATCATAATGGCAGGACCAGGCAACTCTGCAGCGGAAGTCGCCATATCCCCCAAAGGATTTGCTTCACCGCCGCTTCCTGATGCAACCGCGCCTGTTTCTCCATCTGCTGCAATGGAATGGCGGACCTACTGGCCGCTCGTGCTCGCATCCGGCGTGGGCTTTTCCCTGCAATCAGTCTCAACCTACTCGCTCGGTCTGGCAATGGAGCCGCTGGGCGAAGAGTTCGGATGGGGGCGTGCACAGATATCGGTCGTGTCCCTCATACCGGCCGTCCTCATGATCCTGTTCTCACCTTCCACCGGCGCCCTTGTCGATCGGCGGGGATGCCGGTGGCTCGCCATCCCTTCGATCGCATTGACGGGCATGGCGCTGGCCATGATCAGTCTGGCCAGTGGGTCCATGCTGCAATGGGCAATCCTGTGGACCATTTACGGCGTCGTCAGTCTGGGCATCAAGGCGACCGTGTGGACCACTGCGGTTTCGAATACATTCACAACCGGCCGAGGGCTTGCGCTGGGCGTCATGCTGACCGGGGCGGCACTTTCACAGATTGGCGTGCCTCCGCTGATGCAGTGGCTGGTGGATGGCTTCGGTTGGCGGACGGCCTATGTGGCGATCGGCCTGGGGTGGTCCACGCCCGCGCTTGTGCTCGCCCTCCTTTTCCTGCGGGATGGACACAGCACCAAATCACGCGAGCCTGCTGCCGCGCGCAATGTATCGCCGCAAGACAGAGCAGCGTTGCCCGGCCTGACGTTTCGGAAGGCGCTGCGCTCACCCGCCCTTATCAGGATCGCGGCATCAACACTGCTGACGATGTTCATCGGCACTGCAATGCTCGTTCATCAGGTCCCGATTTTGACGGACGCCGGTCTATCGCGAAGCAATGCTGCATGGCTTGCAAGCCTAGCCGGCGTCGCAGGCATCGTGGGGAAGATGGTGACTGGCTGGATGACGGACAAATGGGACGCGAGCATTGTCGGATCGACACTGCTACTCTCCCCGGCGATCGCCTATTTGATGCTGCTCGCCCCTCAGCCCTCTCCCCTGACAATGGTCCTGGCCATGGCGATCATCGGTTATACAGCCGGAGCAAAGCTGCAGATTTCGGCATACCTGACGGCGCTTCATGCCGGCATGCGAAATTTCGGCACGATATTCGGCGTGATGACCAGCATGATCGGCATCGGCGGTGGCCTGGGCTCGGTCGGCGCAGGTGCAGTGTTCGATTACTTCGGAAGTTACCACCCTCTTCTGGTGCTGGGCATCGCGATAAGCCTTGCTAGCAGCGCCCTGATTTTCAGGCTCGGGAAACCCAAAATATGAAATCTCCGACTATCGGCATTCCTTCGCAGCACGGCCGTCTCGCGGTTGTTACGGGCACCGGCGGAATCGGATATTATGCCGCCCGCGAACTTGCGCGCGCTGGCGCTGAAGTCGTCATGGCGGGCCGCAACGCCTCAAAGGGGGCAGAAGCGGTTGGCAGCATCAAGGCGGAAGTCGAAAACGCGGCCGTTCGTTTCGAGCAGATGGACCTCGCCAGTCTTTCCTCGGTAGCGAGCTTTGTCGACCGACTCCAGCGCGCCGGCCAACCGGTCGACCTTCTGATCAACAATGCCGGTATCATGTCCCCGCCCCAGCGTGAAACTACCGCCGACGGTTTTGAGCTGCAGTTTGGCGTGAACTACTTGGGCCACTTTGCCTTGACGCTCGGCCTGCTACCGCTGTTGCGGGCCAGTGATGCGTCTCGCGTCGTTAGCGTGACAAGCCTTGCGCACCGCTATTCCCAGATGGATCTTGACGATCCGCAGAATGAGCGCCGCTATCAAGCGGGCGTGGTCTATTGCCAGTCCAAGTTGGCTTGCGCCCTTTTTGCGATTGAGCTCGACAAGCGAAGCAAGGCAGCCGGCTGGGGATTGCAAAGCATGGCGGCGCACCCAGGCTTCGCGGCGACCAACCTGTTTCAGAACCCCCAAGGCGGCATGAGCATGCTGAATCGCATTTGCACACGCATCGTGATCCCACTGGTTGGACAGTCTGGGCACGCTGGCGCCTGGCCCATCATCCACGCTGCAACCTCGATCGAGGCAACCAGCGGCAATCTCTACGGCCCTCGCGGCTTCATGGAGATGAGCGGGGCACCGGGAAGATGCAACTTTGCCAAACACGCGCACGATCCGGAAACAGCGGCACGGCTCTGGAGCGAATCCGAAAAGCTGACGGGGCTAAACTTAACCAGGCACGCGCTGAAGGCTATGGCGTAAGGCTAGAGCGTAGGCTGGCGCGCGCCTGATCTAGGGGGCGATGCCCAGCCCGTCCCCATTGCGGCCGGCGGCAATGCGGCGAAGCACCGTGCCGGTCGACAGATCGACTTCTGCAACGGTGTTACGTCCGGTTTCTGCGACGTAAAGCCGCTTTCCATCCCGGGAGAAATTGAGCGTAACCTGCATCGCGCTTCGCTCGCCACTGACCCGGATGGTGCGCACTTGCTTGCGCGTTGCCACGTCGAAGATGTTCAGTGTTCCGGACGCCATGTTCGAAATAATCGCGCTGCGCCCATCGGGGCTGATCGCGATGCGGATTGCAATGGAATCGGTCGGCAGCGTCTCGATGGTTTGGCGCGTTGCCAGATCGACCACGCGTAGACGTGGCCCGGAATCGTCGCCCACCCAGAGATACTTGCCGTCAGGTGTGATCGCGAGGCCTTCAGGATTGCCGCCCACCGCAATGTCCGCAACCTTCGATTTTCGTTGCAGGTCGATTACCGACACCGTCCCCGCCAGTATGTTCGCGACATAGGCCGTATGCTGGTCGGGTGAGACCACGAGCATGTGGGAGCCCGCCTGATCCGTCGAGATCGCTTCCACGGACCCATCGCGTGGGTCGACGATGGCGACCGATTTGCTCTTCTCTGCGGCGACCACCAGCAGGCCGTTTTTCAGCCATACAATTCCATGCGGTGCTGCGTTGGGTGCGATGTCGATGCGCTTGACGAGCGTCGCCTTGCGCACGTCAAATATGTCTATCGTCGTGCCGCCATATGCAACGACGGCCGCTTGTTTGCCGTTGGGCGATATCGCGATCTCGTGCGGCGCTCGGCCGGTCGCCACGCGGGCGCGCTCCTGACCGCGTTCAAGGTCCACGAAGCTGACCGTGTCTTCGCCCTTGTTTCCGATGAGCAGCGTCTCTGCCGCCACCGGCGGGCAAATAACGAACGCCGCAGACATGGTGGCGAACTGGAGATAGGTCACTGGTCGCCACATGGTCGCTGCCGCTCCCGTCGGAAACGCCTCCTGCGAAGCAGGCAGGCTACATGTAAATTTCGCATTCCACCCAGCACCGCGCCCGTTGGTTCCGGGCGCGGCGAAGGATCACTTCTTGGCGGGGATCTTTGCCAGGTCGGCGTCGATCCTGGCGAGGGCGTCGTCGGTGACGGCATCGCCTGCAAATTGCTGGATCTGCTTGAGGGTCATGCCGCGCGCCATGTCGATCTGCGGATTGCCGGCAAAGCCGGGCATATGCTTGTCGAGCACGGCCTTGGTTGCCGGATTGTCGAGCAGGTCACCGATGCTGGTTTCCGAAGTGCTGTAGGCGGGGGCGGCAGTCGCGGCGGCAGGCGCTTGCGCGCTGGCGGCGGCCGAACCGGCAAGGCCGGCGGCAAGCAGGCCGACGATCAGAAGCTGGCGGAACATATAGTCAAATCCTCTCTCGGTCGGACAGGTATTGCCGCAACTGGGCATCGCGCGCTTTGCAGTGCTCAGTGAAGCTTCATGGCCTGCCTCAGGTCCAAACTTGCGCCGCTGGCCAATTCTGCTTCACTGGGGCTTGATGAGCGCAATGAAACAATCGAATCGGGCCTTAAGCGCCACTGTGTCGCGTAAAGCAGCGCAGACGACCTCGTCAAGCTCGCGCGACGCGCGTGCCCTCCGCTCGGCCCAGGCGCTGCGCGATGCCCTGCTGGTGCTGCTCGAGAAGAAGCCGTTCGACCAGGTCACGGTTCGCGATCTCTGTGCGCAGTCGGGCGTCCATTACGCGACCTTCTTCCGCCACTACCCGACCAAGGAAGCGCTGCTCGACGAGATCGCCAAGAACCAGATCGAGCAGCTCAACGAGCTGACCCTGGCGATCCGCGCGGCCGAGAGCTACGAGGGAGGCTTTCGCGCACTGTGCGCCTACGTCGACGAGCACCGCTCGCTGTGGTCGACCCTGCTCAACGGCGGCGCCGGGGCCGCCATGCGCGAGGAATGGCTGCGCCA
>JBEVKC010000100.1:0-7862 GCA_040509895.1 Novosphingobium sp.
CTTGAAAAGTGGCCCGATGCGGTAGAGGCCGCGGGCAAGGACACGGATTCGCTTCGGCTTTCCCATGATGCGCATGGCCCCGGAGCGGTTGCGGCCGGGCAATCGATGATCGCAGAGTGGCTGGAAGGTCTGAACTGACACCCGTCAATTCATCTCTTGATCCGGCCACCCTATCGAAACGCATTTGTCTATTCAAACGATAGAGATTATCTGTCGGCTGTCGGGACGTATTCCGAGTCGACCGGCCAGAACCACCCCACCCCCAACTCCTAAGGTATGAGGTGTTATCATGGCCACTTACCAGCACGCCAGCCACGCCCTGCAGAGCCCAGCTATCCTTGCGGTTCCGGGCGATCCCTATTTCGGCCCGGCCCGCGCGATTGCGGAGCGGGGCGGGCACAGTCTTGTCGAACTGGGCATGTGGGATGCCCCGCACCGCAACACCTGGGTCAACAAGCTCAACCTCGCGATCCATCGCGCGGGCAAACCAGTTGTGCTTGTCGCCGACGGATTTGCCTGCCTCGCCGCCATCTGGTGGGCGGAATATGAGCAGCCTGCCTATGGTAATCCGGTGGTGGGCGCCCTTCTGGTCTCACCGCCAGATGTCGACCGCCCAGGTGCCGACCCGCGCCTTGCGCGCTTTGGCGCATGTCCACGTCAGGCGTTGCCGTTCCCGACCTATCTGGTCGCGGGTGGCAATGAATCGCCCGAGCTGAAGCACACCTATCGCCGGATTTCGGTGGAGTGGGGTGCCCGCTATCTTGATGCGAGCTTTGCGGCCGATGGCGCCGAGTGGCGTGCAGGACACGACCTGCTCGACCGATTGCTGCGCGATCACGTCAGCGCGGGTCCGCGCCTTCAGCGCGTGGCCCAGCCGGGTGAAGTGCGGGTTTAATTCACCGCCATATTATCGATAAGCCGAGCCTTGCCGATCCGTGCTGCTACCAGCAGCCGGGCCGGCCGGCCGGTCCGGGCGAATAGCGGGGCAAGTGTGTCGGCATCGCAAAGCTCCGCATAGTCCACCGACAGGAAACCGGCTGCGAGCAGCCCGTGGGAGAGGCCTGAAAGCGCCTCGTATACCGAATCACCGGCCTCAATCTGCGCGATCGCTCCGCGCATGGCGCCGGGCAGGGCGGCAGCCTGTGCCCGCTCCTCTGCGGTCAGGTAGGCATTGCGCGAACTCATGGCGAGGCCATCGGACTCACGCACGGTCGGTACGCCGACGATCGCGTCGGCCCGCGGATAAAGCAGGTCCAGATCGCGCGCCATGCGGCGGATGACGGCCAGCTGCTGCCAGTCCTTCTCACCGAACAAAGCCATATCCGGGCGGACCTGGTTGAACAGCTTGCAGACCACTGTGGCGACGCCGTCGAAATGGCCGGGGCGCGACGCGCCACACAGCCCTTCGCTGACGCCGGTGACAGAGATGTTGGTGGCGTAGCCCTCCGGATACATCGTTTCGACGCCGGGTGCCCAGATCAGCGAAACACCTTCGGCCTCAAGCAGCGCGGAATCCCGCTCCAACTGGCGCGGATAGGCATCCAGGTCCTCGTTCGCGCCAAATTGCAGCGGGTTGACGAAGATCGAAACGGCGACGTGGGCGGCCCTTTTGCGGGCCTCGCGAACCAGTGTCAGATGGCCGTCATGCAAGGCGCCCATGGTGGGGACGAGAGCCAACGGGCCATCCTGTCGCAAACGGTCAACTGCACAGCGCAGTGGATCAATGGCGTGGATGGTTTGCATGGACTTCACCCCTTGGGATAGAACTCTGCGCGGGGGCAGGTGGCTGCCCTGCCAGCAACTGACGGGAAAGCAAAGCCTTGCCAGCCTCTCCACATCGAATTGTCTTCGCCAATGAAAAGGGAGGCACCGGCAAGTCCACGACTGCCGTCCATGTCGCGGTTGCGCTGGCCTATCAGGGTGCAAAAGTTGCAGCGATCGACCTCGATCCGCGGCAGCGGACGCTGCATCGGTACCTGGAAAATCGCGCCGAAACGCAGCGCCGGCGTGAGATTGACCTACCAAGCGCGGAATTCGCCGTGTTCAACGGCTCCACGGTTGATGAGCTTGAGGCGCTTTGCACCGAAATGTCTGAGGGTGTGGATTTCCTGCTGTTCGACACCCCCGGCCGCGACGATGAATTCGCCCGCCACGCTGCGACCCGCGCTGACACGCTGGTGACACCGCTCAACGACAGCTTCGTCGACTTTGACCTGATCGGGCAGGTCGATGCGGAAACCTTCAAGGTCCGCCGCCTGTCGTTCTATGCCGAACTTATCTGGGAAGCGCGCAAGAAGCGGGCGCTGGCGACGATCCAGGACCAACGCCGCGAGATGGACTGGGTGGTGGTGCGCAACCGCACCCAGCATGTCGAAGCACGCAACATGCGCCGCCTGGACGGAGCCCTGACAGAACTTTCCAAGCGCGTCGGATTCCGCATCGCGCAGGGCCTGTCAGAGCGCGTGATTTTCCGCGAACTGTTTCCCTCCGGCCTGACTCTGCTCGACAAGGGCCACCTGGGTGAGCTTGGCACCAGCCATCTGGTCGCGCGGCAGGAACTTCGTACGCTCATCGCCGGGCTTAACCTGCCCATGCCGGGCAAGCAGGAAAAGCCGCTGCCGATCGCCGCATCGGCATGATCAAGTTTCTCTGGCTGATCGCGATAGCGGTTTTCGCCTGGCGGCTTTTTGTCGGCCGTTGGCCTTGGGAGTCGGGAAAGATCGTCGCGCGGCAGCGGGCCGAGACGCAGGCGCGCAACCTGCTGGGTGTGCGCCGGGGTGCCGCCCGGGATGAGATTATCGAGGCGCACCGCCGCCTTATCACGCAGGTCCATCCGGATCGCGGCGGGACGGCAGGCCAGGTGCATGAGGCAAATGATGCGCGTGACGTGTTGCTGGCAGGGCTGTCGCCAGATAAAACAGAGGCATGACACACAAATTCCACCCGACCGTCCTGCGCGAATATGACATTCGCGGCATCATTGGCGAAACACTCGGCCCGGAAGACGCCCGCGCGATCGGGCGGGGCTTTGCCACGCTTCTCAGACGTGCCGGCGGCAAGAAGGTTGCGGTGGGCTATGACGGACGCGTCAGCTCCCCACTGCTGGAACATGCGCTAGTCGAAGGGCTGACGGCGAGCGGCGTCGATGTAGTGCGCGTCGGCATGGGGCCGACGCCGATGCTCTATTATGCAGAAGCCTCAGCCGAAGATGTGGATGGCGGCGTTCAGATAACTGGCAGCCACAATCCCGCCAATTACAATGGCTTCAAGATGGTATTTCAGGGCCGTCCGTTTTTCGGGGCGGACATCCAGACCCTCGGCGAAATGGCGGCGAAGGGTGACTGGCTTGACGGGAAGGGCGTCAGCGAGGAGCGCGAGGTTCTCCCCGCCTATATCGACCGACTGGTCGGCGGCCTCGCCGGTGTCCGGCAGGACCAGATTGCCGATCTGCGGGTCGGCTGGGATGCCGGGAACGGCGCTGCCGGACCGGCCCTTGAGCTGCTCGTCGAGCAACTCCCGGGGGAGCACCACCTCCTCTACACCGACGTCGACGGAAATTTTCCCAACCATCATCCAGACCCCACTGAGGAAAAGAATCTCGCAGACCTGAAGGCGCTCGTCGCGGCGAAGAATCTCGATTTCGGTATCGCTTTTGACGGAGATGGCGACCGGATCGGTGCGGTTGATGGGACGGGCCGAGTGATCTGGGGCGACCAGTTGCTGATGATCTATGCCGAAGACCTGCTGAAGATGCTGCCGGGTTCGACGATTATCGCCGATGTGAAGGCTTCGCGCGCATTGTTCGACGATGTGGCGAAGCATGGCGGCAAGCCGCTGATGTGGAAGACGGGCCACAGCCTGATTAAGTCCAAAATGAAGGAAACAGGCGCACCGCTGGCTGGCGAGATGAGCGGCCACATCTTCTTCGCCCACGAATACTATGGTTACGACGATGCGCTCTATGCCGCCGTCCGCCTCATCGCCGCCAGTGCGCGGCTGGGCAAGTCGGTGACGCAGCTGCGCTCTGAAATGCCGCAGATGGTCAACACGCCGGAACTGCGGTTCCAGGTCGATGAAAGCCGCAAGTTCCCTGTGATCGACGAGGTCAAGCAGCGCCTGAGTGCTGACGGCGCGGATTTCGACGGAATCGATGGCGTGCGAGTGTCCACCCCCGATGGCTGGTGGCTGCTACGCGCCTCGAACACGCAGGACGTGCTGGTTGCGCGCGCTGAAAGCGACAGCGAGGCGGGTAAGGAACGCCTGCTGGCGCAGATCGACGCGCAACTCGCGGCGTCGGGGCTGGAGCGCGGGCCGCAGGCGGGGCATTGATTGGTGCCAGTTCCTCCCTGTCGCGAAGCGATGGGGAGAAACTGGGTTGTAAAATTATCTTGACATAATGAACCATATTGGTTATATGCCGCAGCAAGACGGGTGCGGGGGTGTTTCGCGAACGCCGCTCTCCCGCACTTATGGCCGGCGCCTTGGACAAGGCGACCGCATTCCCGCGAAGCGAGGACTGGTTCTCTTCGAAGAACCTGGATTCCGTTCGGGCAGGTGGACAGGGAGCGAGCCCGCCCCACCGCTGCCTCGCACGCAAGGGCCGAGTTTGCGAGTTCATCTGCGTTTCCTCAGCAAACCGTTCGCAAAGAGATTGACCGCAAAGCCAAGCCTGTCGTGTCAGGCACCAAGCGCCGGCCTGTCCGTCTCGCTTTTCACGACCGGCGTTACTTCCGCATTCGCCAGCGGGCGACGGGGCGTGCGCGCAATTCCATCATCCAAGCTGCGCTAGTTCCTATCGGAACAAGCTTCGCTATCCTTTTCCCAGCAGGAGAAGGAAGAGGGCCGCGCCCAACCCTCTCCCGTCGGGAGAGGGATACGCAGGCTTGTGAACGCAGCGAACTAGCCGGAGTTGGGTGAGGGGATCACCTGTCGCTCAAACCTCGCGCTTCCGCATCTGCGCCAAGCTCCCTACCTTGGGCGACATGACCGCCGCCGGCATTCCTCAAGAACTCTCCGCTTGGTTTGCCCAGCGCAGCTGGCGGGTGCGGAGCCATCAGGCGGAAATGCTCGCCGCTGCCGATGCCGGGCAGCATGCCCTGCTGGTGGCCGACACGGGCGCGGGCAAGACCCTTGCTGGCTTCATGCCGACGCTCGCGGATTTCACCCCCTCACGCCTTGGCGGCCAGCCCCCACCTGAAGGGCTGCACACACTCTACATCTCCCCGCTCAAGGCGCTGGCGCACGATGTGCAGCGCAACCTCATGGCCCCGATTGAGGAAATCGGCCTGCCCATCCGGGTCGAGACGCGCAGTGGTGATACTCCGTCCAACCGCAAGGCCCGCCAGCGCGCCCGGCCACCGCACGTATTGCTGACGACGCCCGAATCGCTGTCGCTGCTGCTGTCCTATCCCGAAGCCGCGGAGATGTTCGGAACGCTGCAGCGTGTGGTGATCGACGAGGTTCACGCCTTCGCCACGGGCAAGCGCGGTGATCTGCTCGCGCTTTCGCTTGCCCGGCTGCAGGCGCTGGCCCCGCAAGTTCGGCGGGCGGCGCTGTCGGCCACCGTTGCCGATCCCGACGGGTTCCGCGGTTGGCTCGCCCCGTGGGGTGATATCGACGCGGTGCGGCTTGTAGCGGGGGAGGAAGGTGCGCCGCCCGACGTTTCAATCCTGCTGCCAGAGGAGCAGCGCGTGCCGTGGAGTGGCCATGCCGCAACCTGGGCGATCCCACAGCTCTATGACCAGATCCGGCGTAACAACACGACGCTGGTCTTCACCAACACGCGCTTCTTGGCCGAACTGATCTTCCAACTGCTGTGGGAGGCTAATGACGACAAGCTGCCCATCGGCATCCACCATGGTTCCTTGTCCAAAGAGGCCCGGCGCAAGGTTGAAGGAGCGATGGCGCGGGGCGAGCTGCGCGCACTGGTCTGTACCGCCAGCCTTGACCTTGGCGTCGATTGGGGCGACGTCGACCTTGTCGTGCAGATGGGCGCGCCCAAGGGCTCGTCGCGCCTGCTCCAGCGCATCGGCCGGGCCAACCACCGCCTCGATACGCCCAGCAAGGCCGTGCTGGTGCCGGGCAACCGCTTTGAATACCTTGAAGCGATAGCGGCGCTGGAAGCGGTTGAGGAAGGCCAGCGCGACGGTGAGGACTTCCGGCCGGGCGGGCTCGATGTGCTGGCCCAGCATGTCATGGCCTGCGCCTGCGCTGGACCATTTGACGAGGCTGAGCTGCTGGCGGAGATCCGCTCTGCCATGCCCTATGCCGGGATCGATGCGGAGGGGTTGGCCCGGGTGCTCGATTTCGTCGCAACGGGCGGGTACGCCCTGCGCGCCTACGACCGCTTCCGCCGCATCGTGCGGGAGCGCGGCGGAAAATGGCGGCTGACCCATCCCGAGCACGCTCACCGGCATCGGCTGAATGCGGGCATCATCGTTGATGCAGAGATGCTGGACGTGCGGTTCCGGAATGGCCGTTCATTGGGCAGGGTTGAGGAGGGGTTTGGCGCAACGCTCAAGCCCGGCGACACCTTCCGCTTCGCCGGCATGGACCTTGAGGTGGAGGGCTTGCGCGATCTTGAGCTGATCGTGAAGGCATCGACCCGTTCGGGCACGATCCCCAGCTACATGGGCCAGAAGCTGGCGCTGTCGACAAACCTCGCGGACCGGGTGCGGGGGCTGCTCTCCGACCGGGCAGGGTGGGGGCGATTTCCTGACGACGTGCGCGAATGGCTGGAAGTGCAGGACTGGCGCTCAAGCCTGCCGGGACCGGATCGCCTGCTGGTCGAAAGTTTTCCGCACAACAAGATGCACTACACGGCGTTCTATACGTTCGAGGGGTGGAACGCGAACCAGGCGCTGGGAATGCTGATAACGCGGCGCATGGAGGACCGCGGACTTGGGCCGCTGGGCTTTGTCGCCAATGACTATGCGCTGGCAGTCTGGGGGCTGAAGCCGGTGGACGATCCGGCGGCGCTGCTTTCGCCCGACATCCTGGCGCATGAATTCGTCGATTGGGTGCAGCAATCTTTCCTGCTGCGGCGCGCGTTCCGGGAAGTGGCGGTGATCTCGGGGCTGGTCGAGCGCCAGCATCCCGGCAAGCGCAAGACCGGGCGGCAGGTCACATTCTCGACCGACCTAATCTATGATGTGCTGCGCAAGTATGAACCTGACCACCTGCTGATAGAGGCCGCCTGGGCCGACGCCCGCACCCGCATTACCGACGTTGGCCGGATCGGCGACGTGCTGGACCGCGCGGCCGCACAGGTGGAGCATGTGCGGCTTGACCGGGTGACGCCGCTAGCGGTTCCGCTGCTTACCATGATCGGGCGTGAGAGCCTGCCGCAAGGCGCGGCGGATGAAGAGCTATTGCTTGAGGCGGAAAGCCTTGCCGCGGCTGCCATGCGACCTGAGCCGGAGGACGTGGCGGAGAATACCGCTCAGGATTGAGGCTTGCACGCTTTCGGCAGGCAAAGAAAAAGGGGCGGATCGCTCCGCCCCTTCTGTCTCAGGTTCTTTTCCGGCCCAGCCTTAGTTGGCGTTGGCTGGCTTACCGAACTCTGAATATTGCTCGTTACCCACGAAGCCGAACTTGGTCACCTGCGAGCCCTTGATGAGGTTAAGCACCTTGGCCGAAAGGTCATAGCTGGCCTCCGGTTCGGGCTGGAACTGCAGTTCCGGCTCGACGGCCATCTGCTTCGTGCCCTGCAGGTTCTGGACAAGCTGACCGCTGGTGAGCGGTGTGCCGTTCCAGAGAATCTCACCGTTCCGCGTCAGTACGACCTTGTTCTTGTCGGGCTGGATCGGCGGCGGCGGCGGGTCGTTCGGGTTCGGCATCGGCAGATCGATGTCGATCGAGTG
>JBEVKC010000101.1:0-24109 GCA_040509895.1 Novosphingobium sp.
CGGCGGACTGGATGCCCGAAACGATGGCACCGGCGCCGAACAGGATGAAGCAGCCGATGATGACGGTCGCACCAAAGCGCCAGTTCATCCGGCCGGTCAGCATCAGGAAGCCGACAGCGGCAACGGCCATTACCGCGACGGCAGTGGCGACGTTGCCGAGCAGCGTGCCCTGCAGCCAGCCCAGCGCAGCGACGATGGGGCCGGAACCCTGCGGGTCAGCAACCGCTTGTGCGAAAGCTTGCTGGGGCAGTGCGATGAGCGAGGCGGCGGGAAGAAGGCGATTGAGGGACTTCATTGTCTCTATCTCCGGACGGGTTCTGAAAGCCGGCCAAGTATGGCGGCGACATAATTCTGGGTTTCACGAATGCGGGGAATGCCGCCTGCCTGGTGCACGCGGCCCGGCCCGGCATTATAGGCGGCGAGCGCCTTTTCAATATCACCGCCGAACGTATCGAGTTGGGCACGCAGGTAGCGCGCGCCGCCTTCAAGGTTGGCGGAAGAATCATTGGGATCGACGCCCATCTGGCGGGCGGTTCCCGGCATCAGCTGGGCAAGACCGCGCGCTCCGACTGGGGAGACTGCGCCCTCGCGCCAGCGGCTTTCCTGCCAGACCAGCGCTTCCAGCAGCGTCGGACTGATGTCGTACTTCGCGGAAAGTTCGGCGATTCGCGCCTGCCAGTGGCTTGGCCCGGCGGTGTGCGCCACTTGGGTTAGCGGAGCGGACACGCCGGGCGCGGCCTCCGTGGGAATCGGCACAGCCACAGCATGTTGCGGTCCGCCGGCCACCCATGAGGCGCCGGCGGGACCGATTTCCAGCACGTCTGCGTGGGCAGCAGGCGCAACCGCGAGCAGCGAAAGCGCCAGGCCCAGCCCCCGTAAATCAGTATTCCAGCTGCGACTCATTGCGCCCTCCTGGAGCGCGAATGCGCGCTTTACATGACGGCTCCGTGACAGTCGCGTATCGGAGCCTCAACCAAGGAGGGTACTATATATAGAGTGCCGCGGGGTCAGCGAAGCGCCAGCGTCCGGTTATCCGCAAGGTAGTGGATGGCGAGCCGCGCGGCGTCGCGCGAATCAATCCATTCACCGTTGGAAAGCTGCAGGTCGTAACGCTCCGTGCTGAGAATCGCCGCTGCATAGGCAGAGTGCGCCTCTTCCTTGCGGCCTAGCCGGGCATAGGCCGTGCCAAGGTTTATCAGCTTGGCGGGATCGTTGTATTCCAGCGCCCGGTTGCCCTTGATGTGCTGGATCGCTGCATCGGGGTTTCCGCTGCGCAATTCCTCATAGCCGACGTCAACCCGATCCGTTCCCGCTTCGACCGTGACGACCGAGGTTGCGGGCGAGACCGCGGCGTTGGCCAGCACGGGGGCCAACAGGGCGCCGGCAATAAGGATAGTTGCAGCCATTCATGCTCTCCCGAACTTCTTTCAATGCCGGGAAATTACGTCTGCGGGATGGTGAGCGCAACAAAACTGTAACATTGTCATAAAAGTGAAATGCGGTTGTCGGGACTTTGCCGCAAGAGTCTGCGGTAATTTTGTCGCATTCGTCATAATGGTCATATTTCAGTCGTTTAAACTTTCATGAAACTGTCACGAGAGCGAAAACGAACTGTCACTTTGCGCCCCTACACGCCTCATCAGCGGCCGGCGGACTCGCCTCCCGGCGCACGACGTTCAAGGGGAACCAACGTGAACAAGAAATTTGGGTTGCTGCTCGTAGGCTGCAGCGCGGTCGCACTCGCAGGTTGCGGGCCTAGCGACGTCGCATCGCCCGGCTCGGGCGGTCCCATCATCATCAATCCTACGCCGACTCCGACTCCGACGCCGACGCCAACTGGCCCTGCCACGGTAACACCGGCTGCCGGCTGTCCGACCATCGCCGACCCGCAGGGTCTGAGCGACCAAGGCACGATTACCGGACCGACCGGAACCTGGCGCGTTTGCCGCCTGCCGTCACTGGTCAGGACCTCGATCACCCTGCCGAAGGTCGCCGGCCTGCTCTATGAGATGAACGGCCGCGTGAACGTAGGCTGCGACGGCGGCTTCACCCCACCGACAGCTGCGTTTACGTCGACCACTGTGGGCTGCACCACGCCGCTCACCACTGACACGAACGTCACGCTCACCATCCAACCTGGCGTCATTCTGTTCGGTTCGACCGGGACGTCATGGCTCGCGGTCAATCGCGGAAACAAGATCAACGCTGTTGGTTCTGCCACCGCGCCGATTATCTTCACCAGCCGCGACAACGTCCTTGGCCTCAACGATGATACGTCCCAGGGTCAATGGGGCGGCGTCGTCTTGATGGGCCGTGGCATTACAACCGACTGCCGGACCGGCACTGTCGCGTCGAACAACTGCCAGCGTGAAACCGAAGGTTCGGCGGATCCCGCCAGCTACGGCGGCACCGACAATACCTACGACGCCGGACGGATGAGCTATGTCCAGATCCGTTATTCGGGCTTCATCCTGGGTGCTGGCAGCGAGCTGCAGGCACTGACCGCGCAGAGCATCGGCACACGTACTGTGCTTGATCATATCCAGTCGCATAACAGCTCTGATGATGGTGCCGAGTTCTTCGGCGGAGCCATCAACATGAAGTACTATGTGGCGACCGGCGCCGACGATGACAGTCTTGACGTCGACACAGCCGCCCAGGCCAACTTGCAGCATGTGCTGCTCGTACAGCGCCCTGGCCGGGGCGATGGACTGATGGAAATCGACAGCAATGGCGGTGATGACCTGCCCCGTACCAAGCTGAACGTCGTGAATTTCGTCGCATTGCAGCCGGACGTTTCGGCTGACAACGCGGCCAACGCACAGGCATCGTTGTTCTTCCGTGGCAACTCGGACGTCAGCCTGGCCAACGGTGTTGTGGTTACGCCGAACAATGAGTGCATCCGTCAGAATGCGTCCGGCGCCACGCCGACCACGCTGACGGCCCGCTCGGTGGTGATGCAGTGCAACGCCACCAAGTTCATCGGTACCGGCACCGGGCTGACCGCAGCGCAGGTTCAGGCCGCATTCGGTTCCGGCGCGAACAACAACAACGACGCCTTCACCCCAACGCTCGCCACCCTGTTCATCAACGGCACCAACGAAGATGCCGTGCCCGCTTTCAATGCGACGGCGTGGTCGACCTTCTTCGACGTGCCGAGCCCGAACCGGATCGGCGTTGCCTGGACCGGCAACACGAGCTGGTTCACGGGTTGGACCTGCAACAGCTCAACGGTGAACTTCGGTAGCACCTCCACGGCCTGCACATCGCTGCCGGTCAGCTGATCGGACTGCCGACCCACGTCCGGGGGCAGTCCAAAAGGGGCTGCCCCCATTTTGTATTTGAATTTAGGGGACTTCAGATGGCTTTGACGTCGCGGATCGCCGGCGCGTTGCTAATCACCTCGGCACTCGTGTCGCCGTCTTTTGCTCTTGCCCAGGAGGCACCGCAGGACGATGCAGCGCCCGCGGCAGGTGCGCCAACCGTACAACCGCTTCCGGCGGAACCGGCGGCGCAGCAGGAGGAGGAAGAGGTTGACATCTCGGTCCCCGGCGGCGGAGCAGAGATCGTCGTTACCGGTGCACGCGACCGCAATGTCGCAAAGAGTTCCGACCAGGTGGTTTCGGTCCTCTCCGCTGCAGAAATCCAGCGCACGGGCGAAGGCAACATCGCCGGCGCCCTTGGCCGAGTGACCGGCCTCAGCGTCGTGGGATCGGGCTTTGTCTTTGTTCGCGGCCTGGGTGACCGGTACTCGCTGGCCCTGCTCAATGGCTCGCCGCTGCCGAGCCCCGAGCCGCTGAAGCGCGTCGTTCCGCTGGACCTCTTTCCCAGCAGCGTGATTTCATCCTCGCTCGTCCAGAAGAGCTATTCGGTTAATTACCCCGGCGAATTCGGTGGCGGCGTAATCAACCTGACGACCAAGGCGGTGCCGAAGGAGCCTTTCCTGACCGTCGAGGCTGGCTTTGCGGTCGATACGGAAACCACGGGCCGTCTGGGCTACCAGTATTATGGCAGCAGCAGTGACTGGACCGGCTTCGACAACGGCCAGCGTGACATCCCGCCAGCACTCGATGCATTCTTCAAGAGCGGCGACCGTATCAGCTCGGGCACTGTCGACACTCAGGCAATCGGTTCGGAACTGGTCCGCTTCTGGAACAGCGCGGTTCAGCGTGGCGGCGATACCCCCGCAAACTTCAGCGGTTCGATTTCGGGCGGCAAGTCGTGGAATCTTGGCGGGGCTGACTTCGGCATCATCGCCACGGCGGGCTACAGCAACAGATGGCTGACGCGCGACGCGATTCAGCAGTCCTCGCTCAGTTCTGACCTGTCGACGCTGGAATCCGATTTCCGCCGGGTCACGACCGAGAACCGTATCATCGCTAACGCCCTGCTTGGCTTTGGCCTTGAATGGGACAACAACCAGGTCCGCTGGACGAACCTCTATATCCGCGACACCGTGAAAATGGCGCGCCTCGCCATTGGTAACCGATTCGAGACGGCGGTCGACTTCATGCAGCAGGACACTGCCTGGTATGAGCGGCAGTTGATCAACTCGCAGCTTGTTGGCGAATTCAATCCGGCCGACGGGTTGAAGGTCGACGTGCGGGGCGGCTATGCCAACTCGCAGCGTGAAGCGCCATACGAGCTGTCGTTCGAATATGTTCGCACTAATGTTGCGGCCGATCCGCTCGGCGACTATTTCGTCAACATCCTGAACAACGGCAACCGCGGCGACGCGGCCATCAGCTTCTCTGACCTGAACGAGGATCTGTGGGCTGGCGGCGTTGACGTAAGCTATGTGGTGACGCCCGAAATCACTCTGACGGGCGGCATCAACTATTCCAATACCCAGCGCTACAGCTCTCGCCGCGACTTCCAGTTCAGCGCGCCGAGCAGCTTTCCGGAGGGCGTTGGCCTGCTGCGGCCCGACCTGCTGTTGCAGCCGGACGTCATCAATACCTTCGACATTGCGATGGTTGAAACCAACGAAGGCAACCCGGCGTTCGATGCAGAGCTGGAAAACTTCGCTGCCTATGCAAAGGGTAACTGGCAGATCACGCCGGAGCTGAGCCTTGATGCGGGTGTGCGTTATGAGGATGCGACCCAGACCGTCGTACCGGTGGAAGTGTTCAACACGCCGGGTGCCTCAAACGCATCAACCAGCCTGAAGAACAACTACTGGCTGCCTGCTGCGACCCTGACCTGGCAGTTCCAGCCCGACATGCAGCTTCGCGTGAGTGCGTCCAAGACCATTGCCCGGCCGCAGTTCCGCGAGTTGATCTACCAATTCTACTTCGATCCGGAGAGCAACCGGATGTACCAGGGCAACCCGCTGCTCATCGACAGCCAGCTATGGAACGCGGAAGCGCGCTATGAATGGTATTTCGACCGTGAGCAGCGCGTGTCGTTATCCGGCTTTTACAAGAAGCTCGATAACCCGATCGAAAGCTTCGTATCGGGGGGTGACATGGTCACTTCATATGCCAACGCACCGGAAGCGACGCTCTATGGCGCTGAGTTCGAGGTGCAGAAATTCTTCGACCTTAGTGGATTGGGTAGCGATGAAAGTTTCTGGGCTGACCGCAGAGTCGTGGTGACCGGCAACTACACCTACACCAAGTCCGAACTGAAGGTGCGTCCAGGTGACACAACCGCAGTTTACGGTGCGGCATCCAACATCGCGTCGGATTACTTCCGCAACGGTGCGCCGCTGACCGGCCAGTCCGATCACATCGTGAACCTACAGCTTGGCATCGAATCCACCGAGATGCTGTCTCAGCTCACGCTCTTGCTGTCCTATGCCAGCGAACGCGTTATCAGCCGCGGTATCGCCACGCTGGACCAGCCCGATATCATCGAGAAGCCGGGCTTCACGCTCGACTTCGTTGCGCGCCAGGGCGTCGATTTCCTTGGCCGCGAGCTGGAGATGAAATTCCAGGCACGAAATCTCACCGGCCGCAAGCACCAGGAATTCCAGGAGTCGGGCGAAAACCGGATCGACACCAATACCTATGATCTTGGCAGGGTATTCTCCCTGTCGGCCGCAATGAAATTCTGATCCTGCCGGGAGAGGGGCTTGCCCTTCTCACGTGTACAACTGGGCCCGGTGTTCCTGTGGGAACGCCGGGCCTCTCTTTTGGAATTTTGCGGGCCAATTCTAGGCGCTTGCCTGCCGGGCGCGGGCGTGGGACGATGCATTGAGCCTGTCCTGACGGGGTGAATGCATCGGGACGGTGCCGAATTTGGCCCAGCGCAAGGCGCGAGGAGGGAGCCATGCAATCGCATAGTGACCGGCGAGCAACGTGGCGATGGGCCAAACTCGGCCCGCCGCTTCGCGGTTGCACAGGGAAGCCCGCTGGGTGCGTCACGGCGATTGCACGGGCGACCAGCCCGCGCCGCACACCGTTCCTACCCAGCAGACTTTCCTGTGCAATCACGATACTTTCACCCCGTCAGGATAGGCTCTGAACCACAGCGGAGAGGGCGAGCCAATGAATTGGCAGATGCAGACAGTGCTGGCGGGGGTCCTGGCAGCGATCGGGCTTTACATAGTTTTCAACCCTGTAGGCGTCACCATGCTGGTGGCCGGGATCATTCCCTGGTTGCTGCTGGCAGCGGGCGTGATCTACCTTATCGGCGTAGTCATGCGAAAGCGGCTGCGGCCGATTACCATGATCCTGCCCGGACTGGTCGGCGTGCTGCTTGTCTATGCCGGGCTCAGCCTGAAGTTCGGTGATCCGCGCACGGTTGGCCCGGTCGGGGTGCCCTTCATCTTTTCGCTGCTGTTGATCGGTGGCGGCATTGCAAAGTTGCTGACACTCCCCGGCGTCCGCAAGTCACGCTATTTCGCCGTATTCCTGGGCGCGGGCGTGATCTCGGTCCTTATGGGCCTGGTCGTGATGTTCAACTGGCGCGAGTTGTCGACTGGCTTCCTGGGCGTGATACTCGGGCTGGAAGTGATCGCCGATGCGGCATTTTTGGGCGCTTTCGCATTCCGCGATCGGGACAAGGAAGAGCACAAGGAAGCCTTGGGGGAATAGGCCATGAGGGGCTTGCGCCCCTCGCCAGACCTCAGGCCAGGGGACGGCTCGTCCCGAAGAACAATGCCTGGCTGATCGCCGCCCTGACGGTCGCTTCGCGGAAGGGCTTGGTGATGAGATAGGTGGGTTCCGGCCGTTCGCCCGTCAGCAGCTTTTCGGGATAGGCAGTGATGAAGATCACCGGCACGTCGGCAATCTGCAGCAGGTCTTCCACCGCGTCGATGCCAGAGCTGCCGTCGGCAAGCTGGATATCGGCAAGGATGAGGCCAGCTGGTGCCTCGTTGAAGATTTCCAGCGCCTGCGTGCGTGTGGCCGCGGTTCCGACAACCTCGTGGCCAAGATCGGAAACCAGAGCCTCAAGCTGCATGGAGATCAGCGGCTCATCTTCGATGATAAGCACCCTGCTGGCAGTTTCCTCCTCGATCTCGGCCAGCGCCTGATCGACAAGCACTTCCACCTCACCCGCGGGAAGCTGCAGGATCCTGCCAGTCTCTTGCGGCGTGAATTCCTCAAGCGTCGTGAGCAGCAGGGCTTGCCGGTGCGTGGGCATGATGTGCGCGATCCGCTCTTCAGCGGTGTTCATTGTATTGCCATCGTCGTCGACGGGCATGTCGGACGTGTCTTCCGCACTGGAGCTCCAGATGCGGCTGAATGCGGCGTAAAGCTCTACCCGTCCGTGCGCGATGGATTCGCGCAAGGCCCCATCCGCCAGTGCAGCTTCAAGCGTGGCCCGGACATATGCGTCGCCTGACTTCTGCGAACCGGTCAAAGCCCGCGCATAACGGCGCAGGTAGGGTAGTTCCGCTGCGATTTGGTCAGAAAGCGACATCAATCATAGCTCCTTTTCAAGTCACAGGCGGCGCGGTGGCATCCGGCTATCCGCAAGGCAGGCAATGCCCCCGGGACGGTCCACGCGCACAAGGCTCAGCAGGGCCCGCGACACATGATTTTCACGCGCAATTGGTGCCAAGATTGGTTCCGGCGCGCAACTTAACTTTTTTTCGCGCGCGAGGGAGCCTTTCGCCCGGCCCCGCGTTCTGACCCTGTCACCATTGGCCCTACCCTGATCATGACCCACTCCCATGGTGACAACAAACTGGGCCGTCCGTCTCCATAGCGAGCCGGGCGGCCATTTTCTTGCCCGAGGGTGGAAACCTCGTTGCTCAATCTAGCCAGCACATGCGCTAAGCCGCTGTTCGACGAACCGTTTTTTCAGCGCGACAGAAGCGCTGTCGCCCGGGAACTGGCCCGCCATGCCGGCGTTGATCCCCGAAAACATGGTGAGGAGCATCAGCAATGACGGGTCAAGTCCAGACGGTGGAGATCGAAGAGCCGCATACGCCACTTCCGGAAGGCGAGTTCAAGCACGCGCTTGCCACGGTGGCGCCCCACCTGCGCGCCTTTGGGCGGGCGTTGTGCGGATCGGCGGACCGGGCGGACGACCTTGCCCAGGAAACCATGCTGAAGGCATGGGCGGCACGCGACCGTTACCGTGCCGGCACCAATTTCAAGGCGTGGACATTCACGATCCTTCGCAACCAGTTCTACAGCGAAACGCGGCGCAACCGCTTTCGCGGCGAATACGACGAAACGATGGCTGAGCGCATCCTGTACACTCCGGGATCGCAGGAGGCGGTGCTTGAGCTTGGCGACGTTGTACGTGCACTTGAAGCTATCCCGAGCGGTTACCGAGAGGCACTGATCCTGGTGAGCGTCGAGGGCATGTCGTACGAAGAAGCCGCCGACGTCTGCAATATCGCCGTGGGTACAGTAAAAAGCCGCGTGTCCCGTGCCCGTGCCATGCTGTCCAACATCATGACATCGGGCACGCTTCCAGATTTCCGCCACAACTTCGTACTGAAGGGCGAATCGATCGACGCCTTCTTCGCGGAGCTGGTGCGGATTGCCAATCACGACCGCCTTGAGTCCCGGGCAGCCTGAGGGCGCGGGCTCGATTCCGGCGGGGCTGGTATTTGCCGACCCCGCCGCACCCGGAATTACCCGAACACTGAACGGCAGCGGCTGGCACTATTTCGGGCCGGACGGCAAGCGGATCACAGCGCGTGATGAAGTTGCCCGGCTGAATGCCATCGCGCTCCCGCCTGCTTATGCCGACGCATGGTTTTCGACGCGCCCCAATGCCCACATACTGGCATGGGGTTTCGACCAGCGCGGGCGCCGCCAATACCGCTATCATCCCGATTTTCGCGCCGGTCGCGATTTGCGGAAGTTCGATCTCTGCGCGCGCTTTGGCGAACTGCTGCCGGTGCTGCGCAAGCGGGTAAGCAAGGACATGGCCTCTCGGCGGTTAACGCGGGAGAAGGCCGTCGCCTCTGTGGTGGCTTTACTGGACACCGGGAAGCTCCGCGTGGGCAACGAATGCTACGTCCGTGATAACAAGACGTTCGGAGCCACGACCCTGCGGATGCAACATGTGCGGCTTGAACGGGGTGCGATGGTCCTGCGGTTCCGCGCCAAGAACGGCGCCATGCGCGAAGTTCGCTGCAGCGACCGGCAGCTGATCCGCTTCGTTCGCCGGATGCAGGACCTGCCCGGCCAGCACCTGTTCCAGTATCTAGGCGATGGCGGTGAGCCGGTTCCCATCGGCTCTGGCGACGTGAACGACTATCTGCACGAAGTGCTGGGCGAGGAGTTCACCGCCCGCAATTTCCGCACATGGACTGCATCGGCGCTGGCGTTCGAAGTGTTGTGGGAAGACCGCAATGCGCCGCTCGCCATGGTGCTCGATACCGTCTCCCGCTGTCTGGGAAACACCCGCACGATCGCGCGCAAGTCCTATGTCCATCCCCTGCTGATCGAGGCGGCGAAGGATCGCGGGCTGCTCGATACCCTGATGCCTGCAGCGCTGCCTCGTGCTACAAAATGGCTGACCCCGGCAGAGCGCGGCCTCCTGAAATTTCTTGAAAAGGCCAACCGTCCGGCGCGGAAAACCGGAACCCGGAAAAGCAGTTCGCGTTGATCCATCACAGGGACTCGAAAGGAACTGAAAATGGATTGGAACCGCATCGAAGGTAATTGGAAACAGTTCAAGGGCAAGGTCAAGGAACAGTGGGGCCAGCTCACTGACGATGACCTCGACGTGATCGCCGGCAAACGCGACCAGCTCGAAGGTCGTATCCAGGAACGCTATGGTTTGGCCCGCGATCAGGTGCGACAGGACGTGGATGACTGGTCCATGCGCCAGCGCGACGTGGTCTGACACTTGCGACCCGGGGCGCCCCGGTCGGTGTAAGCCGGCCGGGGTTGCTCCTTTTATGACGGAGGCACGTAAATGGCGGCACGCGCTTATTGGTCGGGACAGTTGAGGCTGGCCCTGGTCTCCATCCCGGTGGAAATCTATCCGGCTACCCGGTCGGGCGCCGCGATCAGCTTTCGCCAGATTCACAAGCCCAGTGGCAAGCCCATCCGTTACCAGAAAGTAGCCCCCGGCGTCGGCGAGGTCGAGGCAGAGGACATTGCCCGCGGGTACGAGGTGGCCAAGGGTGACTATGTGCTGCTCGAGGACTCCGAGCTTGATGCCGTGAAGATCGAAAGCCGCAAGACGCTGGAGCTTGTCCAGTTCGTCGAGGCGCATGAGATCGACGTGCTGTATTACGAAAAGCCTTATTTCGTGGTCCCCGCCGATGAACTGGCGGACGAGGCCTATTCAGTTCTGCGCGAGGCGCTGCGCAAGACCAAGAAGGTTGGGCTTGGCCAACTATCGGTGCGCGGTCGCGAGCAGTTTGTTTCCCTGAAGCCCTGTGGGGACGGGATCGTGCTGGAAGTCCTGCGTTATGCCGACGAGGTGCAGAAGGCGCAGACCTATTTCCGCAACGTCGCCAAGGCCAAGCCGCCCGCCGACCTTGTCGACCTTGCCACCAATTTGATCGAGCAGAAGACAGCTCCGTTTGACGCGGCCAAGTTCAAGGACCACTATGTCGAGGCCGTCCGGCGTCTCGCGGCCAAGAAGGCGAAGTCCCATGGCAAGCGCGTTCTGGAGGATGTGGCCGAACCAGCCACCGACGGTCGCAGCAACGTCATCGACCTTATGGCCGCGCTGAAGAAGTCTCTGGGCGACGAGAAGAAACCCGCCGGAAAGGCTCCGACCAAGCGCCCCGCCAGCAAGGCGCGAAAGAGCGCGTAGCCGGAGCGGGCAATGGCTGGCGGCGACCTTCTCACCGAATACAACCGCAAGCGGGACTTCAAACGCACCGCCGAACCATCGGGCGAGGTCAAGAGCCACGCGGGCAACAGCTTCGTCGTCCAGAAGCACGCGGCAACTCGCCTCCACTGGGACTTCCGGCTGGAGGCGGATGGCGTGCTCAAGAGCTGGGCCGTCACCAAGGGGCCGAGCGACGATCCTGACATCAAGCGCCTTGCGGTGAGGACCGAAGATCATCCGCTGGGCTACGCGAGCTTTGAGGGCACCATACCCAAGGGCGAATATGGCGGCGGCACTGTGATGGTCTGGGACACCGGCACCTGGGAGCCGATCGAGGGCAAGAGCGCCAAGGATATCGACGAGGGTCATCTCCACTTCCGCCTGTTTGGCAAGCGGATGAAGGGGGAATGGCTGCTGGTCCGCATGAAGCCGCGCCCCGGCGAAAAGCGCGAGAACTGGCTGCTCCGCAAGATCAACGATGAATACGCCAGTCATGGCGGTGAACTGGTGGAGCGGTTCTTGTCCAGCTCCGATACGGGTCGGAGCATGGCGGATATTGCTGCGGGCAAAGCTGCTCCGAAGCCGGAACCACTCAAGACCAAGAGCGCCGCGAAGGCCAGCGCCCGGCTCCCACCCTTTGAGCCGCCGCAACTGGCAACGCTTACCGACCATGTGCCGACCGGCAACGACTGGATGCATGAGATCAAGTTCGACGGCTACCGGGCGCTGACCGCGGTGGCGGGCGAGAAGGTGCGGATTTATACCCGCACCGGGCAGGACTGGACGGAGAAATTCCTCCCTCTCTCCCAAAGTCTTGCCGCGCTCGGCCTGCCCGCCTGCCTGATCGACGGTGAGATTGTCGCCTACGATGCCGAAGGAAACCCGGACTTCTCGGCGCTGCAAAACGTCCTGAAACGCGGCAAGGGAGCGCAGGGGGCAGGGGATGCGCTCTCGTTTCACGCCTTCGACCTGCTGCGCCTTGAAGGGCGCGACATGCGCAAGCTGGGTAACCTTGAACGCAAGGGCCTGCTGGAGGAACTGTTGTCGGGCGCCAAACCGCCGATCTTCTTTGCCGATCACATCATAGGCGCAGGGGAGAAGCTGTTCGCGGCCATGTGCGAGGCGGGGCAGGAAGGCATCGTCTCAAAGCGCGTCGATGCGACCTATGTGAATCGCCGCGCGCGCAACTGGGTCAAGGTGAAGTGCATCCGCCGCGAGGAATTCGTCGTCGTCGGCTGGAAGCCCAGCACGGCCCGTCTGCGCACCTTCTCGTCGCTGTTGCTGGCGCAGGACGTTGACGGGGTGCTTACCTACCGTGGCAAGGTGGGCACCGGCTTCGATGACAGGTCTGCCGGCGATCTGGCCGAACGACTGACGAAGCTTGAGGCGGAGAAACCGCCAGTCACGGTTCCGCGCGGCGATGCGCGCGGTGTAAAGTGGGTCAGCCCCGAACTCGTCGCGCTCATCGCATTTGCAGAGCTGACTAACGAGGGGCGCGTTCGGCACGGCAGTTTCCAGGGTCTTACCGGGGAGGCCGTCAGGAAAGGCAAGACGCCTATGCTCCAGACTGAGCCAGTGGCGACCAGCACGGTCAGCATCAGCAACCGTGACCGGGTGATTTACCCGGAGGCCGGGCTGACCAAGGGCCAACTTGCGGACTATTACGAGGCAATTGCCCCCGTCATGCTGCCGTTCGTCGGCGACCGGCCGATCAGCCTTGTGCGCTGCCCGCAGGGGCGCTCCAGCAAGTGCTTTTTCCAGAAGCACGACAACGGTGGGCTTGGCCCCAGCGTCATCAAGGTGCCGATCCGCGAGAAGAAGGGCGGCAGCGAGGACTATATCGCCGTGCGCGACGTCGATGGGCTGCTGTCCTGTGTCCAGATGGGCACGATCGAGTTTCACACCTGGTGCTCACGCGCCGGCAATGTCGAGCAGCCTGACCGGATGGTTTTCGACCTCGACCCCGACGAGGGGCTCGACTTCGATATGGTGAAAGAGGCCGCGCAGGACTTGCGGCGAGAACTTGAGGACATGGGCCTCATTACTTTCTGTATGATGTCCGGCGGAAAGGGCGTACACATCGTCCTGCCGCTTACTCCCGGCCATACCTGGGACGAGCACGCAGGGTTCGCCCGCCGCTTTGCCCTGGCAATGGAAGGGGCCGAACCGGAACGCTTTGTCGCCACGATGAGCAAGGCAAAGCGCAAGGGCCGTATCTTTATCGACTGGCTACGCAACCAGCGCGGTAGCACTTCCGTCGCGCCCTTTTCCGCCCGCGCGCGAGCCGGGGCCCCCGTCGCCGTTCCAATCGGTTGGGAGGAGTTGAAATCGATGAAAGACGCGCACCCCTGGTCCATCCGGGACGTGTCGGAACTGCTGAAGAGGATGGACGGAAAGCTGCACGATTGGGGTGTGGCGCAGCAGTCTTTGCCCAAACTTTAGGGCAAATTTCGCACCGGAAACAAAATACCGGGCGGAACCTCGCGGGAAGAGGATCGTTCAAACGGGGAATTTCCCCCTTCTACCCAAGGCTCCCACATGGCTACGCGACCCACAAACTCGAATCCCGAACGTGCGTCCGAGAAATCGGTTGTATCGCTGTTTCCGCATGGAAAGGCGCTGCCAAAGCCCTCGCTCCGGGTTGCACTGGTAGGCACCTTCGCGCCGCGCAAGTGCGGAATAGCGACGTTTACGACCGACATTCGCGACCAGCTTGCCGTTCACAATCCGGAGGTGTCGGTCGACATCTACGCGCTCGACAGCGATTCAGAGCAGCTTGAATATCCCGACGCGGCAGGGCTGATCCAGGCTGACAGCCGTGAGGACTATGCCTGGGCCGCCCGGCAGATCAATCATTCGGGCGCCGATGCCGTGTGGATCCAGCATGAGTTCGGCATCTTCGGCGGCGAGGACGGGGAGTTTATCTGCGATCTGGCAGATCGCGTGGCCGCGCCCATCATCCTCACAACGCATACAGTACTGGCCGAGCCGCTCCCCAATCAGGAGCGTGTCCTGCGCCACCTGATTTCGCGCGCGTCAGCGATCATGGCGATGTCCCAGCACGTCAAGGACATGCTGGTGCAGGTCTATGAGGCAGACGAAGACAGGATCACCGTCATCCCGCACGGCGCGCCGGATCGTCCATTCGGACGCGAAGAAGAGTTCAAGGCGCGCTTCGGCCATACCGGTCGCCCCGTCCTCATGTGCTTTGGGCTGCTCGGCAGGGGCAAGGGCATCGAAACAGTGATCGAGGCCCTGCCTGCGGTGCTGGCGAAGCACCCGGACGTGCTCTACCGCATCGTCGGCGCCACGCACCCGAATCTGCGCGTCAGGGAGGGCGAGGCCTATCGTGAGGAATTGCAGGAGTGCGCCCGGCGATTGGGTGTCGGGCACGCCATCGAATGGGACAACCGTTTCCTTGATACACCGGAACTGCTGGACCAGCTTGAAGGTTGCGACGTCTTCATCACGGCCTATCCCAACCTGCAGCAGGCTACGTCGGGCACGCTGAGCTACGCAGTGGCGCTGGGCAAGGCGGTTATTTCAACGCCCTATGCCCATGCCAAAGAACTACTCTCTGACGGGGTCGGGGTCCTGACCGAACCGGGCTCGCCCAAGGCAATGGCGAAGGCGATCAACGGGCTTCTCGATCATCCCGACCGCCTGCTGTCGATGAAGCAGCGCGCCTATGCACTCGGCCGCACGACGATCTGGTCGGAATTCGCCGGCGCCTGCGCCACGCTGGTGCGCGGTGTGATTCCACCGGCAGTACCCGAAGTGCCTATCACCGCGCGTCCCAGTCTGTTTGGAGTGTTCGCGATGAGCGATTCCACCGGTATGCTTCAGCATAGCATCGGGATCGTTCCCGACCGGCGCCACGGCTATTGCCTTGACGACAATGCCCGCGCGCTGATGCTGATGAATGTCGCCGAAGCGTTGGGCCAGCCAGAGCGGCAGGCATGGTCGATGACCTATGCCAGCTTCATCCAGCACGCCTGGAACGGCGACGTCAGGCGCTTTCGCAATTTCATGAATTTCGACCGCAGCTGGTGCGAGGCAATCGGGTCCGAGGATTCGAACGGCCGCGCGCTTTGGGCATTGGGCCACACGGTAGAGAACTCGCCCGACGAGAATTTGCGCGACTGGGCGCTGGAACACTTCGAGCTCTTCCTGCCCCATCTGGCGGACCTTCCCGCATTACGCGCGACGTGTTTTTCCATGCTTGGTGCTGCAGCGGTCCTCCGCTCGTCCGGGCCTTCGTCCCACGCAAGCGCCTTGCTGGAGATAGGCGGTGAGCGGCTGGCGGAAATGCTGGCAACTGCACGGCGGCCCGGCTGGTGCTGGTTCGAAGCCTCGCTCGGCTATGACAATCCGCGCATCCCGCAGGCCCTGATCGAGGCGGGCGTTCATTGCGAGCGTCAGGAGTGGATCGACGCCGGGTGCGAGGCGCTGGAATGGATCTGCGACCAGCAGCGCGGCGCGCGCGGACAGTTCAGGCCTGTGGGGCAGGAAACATTTGGCCAGCTCTACACTGCGCTGCCGTTTGACCAGCAGCCGCTTGAGGCATGGGCAGCAATCGACGCCACCAGAAGTGCTTATGCCGCAAAGGCAAGTCGCGAATGGTTGGACTATGCTATATCGGCATGGAGGTGGTACTTTGGCGATAATGACCGGGGCGTGCCGCTTGCCGACATGCGCTCGGGCCGTTGCCAGGACGGGCTGACCCCGCGCGGGGCCAACCTGAACTGCGGGGCGGAATCCATTCTCGCCTTCCATCTCGCCCATTATGCGATGCTGGAATTGCGTCGGATGGTGTCGCCGGGAATCTCTATGGGGTTAGATGTTGGCACGGATATCACACACTCCGCTTCGCATCCTTGACACCCGGCTGCGCGCGGATCCTTCGCGCGTCGTCCTCCGCCCTTTCCACCTGGGCTGGCAGTCTCCCGGAGCGCCGCCGGAAAGGGCGTTCCGCCTGGTGCGCGACGTGATGGAACTGCCGGCGCCGCGCGCCAAGGCAGAGTATGCACGCATCCTAGCCGATTTCGGCGAACGGCACTGGCAGACCGAGCAGCTGTTCGACGAGCGTTTCGCTGAACTGGAGCAGGGGCTCGGGCTCGATGGCAATGCAATGCCCGAATATCGCCGCCGGCTGATCGGGGCTTATTTCTGCCACGAATACACCTATGCGGCGGCGGCGTTGATGAACCCGTCGATCGTGCCACATCCCGACCAGTCGGGCATGGAGCAGGGCGCCTGCCGCTTTGTCATGAGCATGCGGGCGGTGGGGGAAGGACACATCAGCTCGATCGCCTTTCGCGAAGGCATCGTCAATTCCGACGGCTCATTTACTCTCTGGCCGCAAAGCTCTTTCGCTACGGCGCTCGACGAAGATCACACTGCGCTGTCGAATGGGAACGGGTCGGTGACCGTCTATCGCCACCCAGAGAGCAGCCTGTCGAACTCCGTCATCTTCCCGATGACCGAGCAGCAGCGCAACGGCCTTGAAGACCTTCGTCTTGTGCGGCTGACCCATGACGACGGCAGCTATGAGTGGATCGGCACCTACACCGCCTATTCCGGCAAATCGATCCGCACCGAACTGCTGCGCACCCGTGACTTTCGCCAGTTCGAGCTTGAACCCATTGAGGGCGTGGCCGGGCGGAACAAGGGTATGGCCCTGTTCCCGGAAAAGATCGGCGGCCAGTATGTGATGGTCAGCCGGCAGGACGGGAAGAACCTGTTCCTTTTGCGCTCTGACCGGCTGGACCACTGGGACGATGAAGGCGTCATCCTGATGGAGCCGCGCTTTCCTTGGGAGTTCATCCAGATCGGCAATTGCGGCAGCCCGGTGCTGACCGAATGGGGATGGCTGCTGCTGACCCACGGCGTCGGCCCGATGCGCAAGTATGCGCTGGGCTGCGTTCTGCTGGACAAGGATGATCCATCGAAGGTCATCGCTCGGTCAAGTGAGCCGGTGCTGACGGCGGAGGATGCGGATCGCTGGGGCTATGTGCCGAATGTAGTCTATACCTGCGGGCTGCTGGCGGTGGGCGACCAGTTGCTGATCCCCTATGGTATTTCCGATAGCGCTATCGGCTTTGCGACCGTTTCGATGAAGGAACTGCGCGACGTGATGGACTGACATCGCCGGGTTAATCGGCTGGCGGGTTCACGGGCACTTCATTCACGACCGATTCCAGCATCTCAAGCGCCGCGCGGGCGGCAAGCTGCCGGGTGCGTTCCCGACCTGCGTCGCCGAAATGGCATTCGCGGTGGACCATCTTGCCACCGCGCGACTGGACGGCGACATGCACAAGCCCGGTCTCGTCCCGCTTGCCGGCGGGGCCGGCAAACCCGGTGATGGCCACGGCGACATCGGCGCGCGAGGATCCCAGCGCGCCTTGCGCCATCTCAAGCGCGATCTCCTTGCTCACCGCGCCGTGCCGCTCGATCTCGATACGTTCGATACCCAGCATTCCCGCCTTGGATTCCAGGCTGTAGGCAACGAAACCCCTTTCGAAGCAGCTGCTCAGACCTTCGATGTCGGTCAGCAAGGAGGCAAGCAGACCACCGGTGCAGCTTTCCGCGGTGGCGACACACCAGCCACGCGAATTGGCCGCGCGGAGCACCCGCGCGGCCATCTGGGCAAGTTCTTCCGCGCTTTCGGTCAGGACGCTCAGGTCGCTGGCGCGGCCGGTCGTCATGCTGCCTGGACGGCGACCACCTGCATCTGCGCCGGTGGCAGTCCCTTGGCCTTGGCCTGCGCCATCAGCTCTTCCTTGCGGGCAAGCATCTTGTCGCGAAGGGCGACAAGATCGACCCCGGCTTCGCGGGCCTGCGCGAACATGCCTTCCTTCGGCATTTCCTCTTCACGGACGTGATGCTTGATCTCTTCAGCAAGCACGGTGACCTTGGCTTCGAAGTAATCGTCATCCGGGTTGCGGGCGAGGATGTCGTTGATCAGCACCTTGGCGCCGTCATGTTCGACCCACGCCTCATTGAGGGTGTCTTCCTCGATCTTGCCGCGTAGGGCCGGATAGAAGATTTCCTCTTCGATCATCGTGTGGATCTTGAGTTCGGTGCAGATCTGCTCGGCGATCTTGGCCTGAGATGCAGGGCGGGCATTCTCGAACTGTTCGAATAGGTCCTCAACCTTGCGGTGGTCAGCTTTCAGCAAAGCGATGGCGTCAGTGAATTGTTCGGCAGGCATGGCAAGTCCTCCTTGTGTAGGGGGACAAAGCACGAGCCGAACGCCGGTTCCGTACAGGCCCGGCGTCCTGTCGCAAAGGGTGTCAGTAACGCCTGAGCAGCCGCTCCACGGTGTCGTCGGCAGTGTGCTGCTTGTCTTGTGCCTCTGCCACCTCGCGCTCAAGCGCGGCGCGGAGTTCCTCTATTTCCTCGTCGGTCCGATGCTCGATGCCGACAAAGCCTTCTCGCGCACTCTCGACTGCGCGAAGCAGCTCGTCCAGCTTTGCCTGCATGGCCGCCGCATCGCGGTTCTGGCTGTTCTGGATAAGGAACACCATCAGGAAGGTGACGATGGTGGTGCCCGTGTTGATGATCAGTTGCCAGGTATCGGAATATCCGAAGACCGGGCCGGTGACGCCCCATACAATGATCGTCGAAACGGCAATGATAAATGTCACCGGGCGCCCGGCCGCGCTGGACACCCGGTTGGCGACAGCAGTGAAAACCTTTTCTAGCCCCTTCAACCCATTGCCCCTTCGGTCAGTCGGATTTTGAAACGTGCTCAGGCTTGCCTTTTCGCTTGGTGGAGGCAAGCTCTTTCAATTCCTTGTCCGTCATCGATTTTTCCATGGAGCGGGCGGCGCCCTTCAGGTCCTTCTTCGGCGTGTCGCCGCGCTCGGCCGAAAGTGCGGCTCCGGCGGCCTTTTGCTGGGCGGCGGATTTGGCGGGCATGGCGGTTCTCCCACAGGGAATGGCCCTGAAACGCGCTGGAAACCCGGCCGTTCCGCCCTCCTGCCAGAGCGAATAGTCAGACGGTGATGGGGGCGACCGATGGCGCTCCGGCCAGACGGACCTTCCTTTCGACCACCACGTCGGCAATTGCATCGACCACCTGCGACCGGACCTCGACGCGATTGACACCCTTCGCCCGGGTGAACCAGCGGACCAGCACGTGGAGTCCGTCCCCTGCGACCGTATCGCAAAAGACGCGCGGCGGAGGGCTGTTCAGCACATCGTCCAGGGCTGCGACCCGTTCCTCGATGGCGGGAAGGATGGTCTCGGTTTCCTGCCCCAGCTGAATGACCATGGGAAATTCGTCGCGGCGGAACGAGTTGGCCGTGTTGATGGTGAGGGGCGCGGTGTAGATGATTGAATTGGGGATGGAGATGCGCCTGCCATCGGCCGTGCGGATGATGGTCGCCCGCGCCTCAACCCGCTCAACCGTACCCTCGTTGCCTTCCACCGCGATCACGTCATCGCGCTGGAACGGGCGGTTGATGACGATCAGGATACCAGCGAACAGGTTCTGCAGGATGTCGCGAAAGGCAAAGCCGATAGCGACCGAGCCGATGCCCAGCGTCGAAAAAATGTCCGACGGCGAAACACTGGGAAAGACGATCGCTGCCGATATCAGCACGAACACTGTCATTACGACGGCCGTTGCGACCGAACCCAGCAGGCCGCCAAGATCCTCGCGGTTGCGGCGCTGCGTCAGTGAGTGAATCCACCTGCGGACAAGATGCGTCGCACCCCAAGCGAGCAGCAGCAGAACCGCTGCGCCGATAAGGTTGGGAAGTTGAACGAAGAAGCCGTTCCAGATGGCTGCAAGCTTGTCTTCAATGAGCCGGTAGGGGCTCGCAAAAACGGTTTCCTGCAGTTCTTCGATGCCTTTGTGTGGTAACATAAGCATTCATAACATGGATCAATGCGGGCGCGTTCCCGCCTTATCGGAACGTTGCGGCGGCCTGTCGCAACCTTGGGCCGCAACTATTGGGCCTGTGCCGGGTTATACGACTGACCAGAAAAGGAGCTGCACGATGAGTCTTCTCAAGATCCTGGCCGCCGGTGTCGGCAGCTACGCACTTTATCGCTATGTGAAGAACCAGAACCCGCCGGCCGAACATGCCGCCTTCGCCCATGGCGAGGTCGACAAGCCCACGCACATGAATGTCCGCAACGCCGGACCGGAATCCATGCGAAGCGACCCGCCCCAGTGGGACCGCGTGGACGAAGCAAGCGACGAAAGCTTTCCCGCAAGCGATCCGCCTTCGACCTACTGATCCGCAGTAGACGCGATGCATGCACCGGCGGTGGCGGAACGGATCGGTTTCGCCACCGTTACGCGATTTTCCATCACAATGTTCGAGGCTGAGTATGTTCACCCTTCCCCCGCTCCCCTTCGCCGAAGCAGCACTTGAACCGCACATCTCTGCCCGAACGATGAAGCTGCACCACGGCGCCCATCACAAAGCCTACGTCGACAAGCTGAACTCGTTGGTGGCCGATACACCGCTGGAAGAACTGACGCTGGAAGATATCATCCACACCACGCAGGGCAGCACCGATGAAGACCGGAAGAAAATCTTCAACAACGCAGGGCAGCACTGGAACCATTCGTTCTTCTGGAACTCGCTATCACCTGATGGCGGCAAGAGCCTTTCCGGAGATCTGGCCAAAGAGGTGGAACGCGCTTTCGGCTCCGAGACGAAGCTGCATGAGGACTTGCTGGAGCAGGGAACCAACCATTTCGGCTCTGGCTGGGTGTGGCTCGTCCTTTCCGGCGGAAAGCTGGAAGTCACCACGACCCATGACGCCGACACGCCCATCGCGCATCATCAGGTCGCGCTGATTACCTGCGATCTTTGGGAACACGCCTATTACCTCGATCACCAGAACCGGCGGCCGGAGTTCCTGAAGGCATGGCTGGAAAACCTGGCGAACTGGGACTTTGCGGCGGAGAATCTGGTAAAAGCCCGCAGTTCGGAAAAGGTGGGTTAGGAGCAACAATCAAGCGCGGCAATCGGGGGCAGGCGCAAACCGCCCTGGATCGCCGCGCTACCCTCGCAATGACGAAGAGATTTCGACGGAGCGCCGGATGGATTCAGCCGCCTTTCATCACGGCGGCAATTCCCAGCGCCAGTTCCCTTTCGGTAAAGGGTTTAGAGATTCGCCCCGCGTCGATCTGCTGTCCGTCCGGAAGATCTACATAGCCCGAAAGCAGGATGACCGGCAGGCCGGGGCGCAGTTCCCGCGCGGCAGAGATCAGCTCGCCGCCGGTCATCCCAGGCATGGCAAAGTCCGTTACAAGCAGGTCAATTCCGGGTTCGTTGCGCAGCGTCTCCAACGCGGCGATGCCGGACGAAGCCTCCAGCACCTGATGACCCATGTCTTCCAGTATGGTCGCCGTGTTCATGAGCACGATGATGTCGTCGTCGACGGCAAGAATTCGCATTGATTGCACGGGTTGTGTTTCCTGCTCGGTCCCGGCGCCGCTGCGGGGGCCTTCGGATGACGTGGCATGGTCTAAAGGCAGCCATACTTCGGCGGTAGTGCCCTTGCCCTCGCGGCTGGTCAGCACGAAGCGGCCGCCGCATTGTTCGACCATGCCCTGAACCATCGACAGGCCAAGTCCGGTGCCCTTGCCGACGCCCTTCGTGGTGAAGAACGGCTCTGCGGCGCGGGCAAGCGTTTCCTGATCCATGCCCATCCCTTCGTCGGCGATAGACAGGCAGACGTGGCCGCCCTTGGCCAGACCGGCCTCACCTTCGGACGATATGCGGCCAGAAATAAGAATGTTGCCGCCGTCGGGCATCGCATCGCGGGCGTTAACCAGCAGGTTGAGCACTGCCAGTTCAAGCTGGGAGGCATCGGCGCGGACGGGGGGCAGCAGCAACGGGAACTGGGTGTCGATCTCGATGCCGGGGCCGATGGTGCGTGACAGCAACCCTGCAAGTCCCTTGATCACGCCGATTACATCGACCGGCTCAAGCTTCAGTTCCTGCTTGCGGGCAAAAGCGAGCATGCGCTGCGTGAGTTCGGCGCCGCGCTCTGCAGCCTGTTTTGCGTTGTCGAGGAATGGCCCGATGTCGCGGCCCGAAGCCTGACGGCGCTGCGCGAGCTCCAGGCTGCCGAGGATCGCGGCGAGAAGGTTGTTGAAATCATGCGCCACGCCGCCCGTCAGCTTGCCAATGGCGTCCATCTTTTGCGCGTGGAAAAAGGCTTCGCGGGTTTGTTCAAGCTGGATCTGCGCCTCGCGTTGCTCGGTCATGTCGCGGGTTATCTTGGCGAAACCTACCAGTTTGCCGCTGTTGTCGCGGATCGGATCAATGACGACGCTTGCCCAGAAGCGATCGCCGTTCTTGCGGACGCGCCACCCCTCCGCCTCGAAGTGGCCTTCTTCCAGCGCGGTGCGCAGCGCAGTGGTCGGAATATCGCGGTCGACGTCCTCGGGGGTATAGAACCTTGAGAAATGCTGGCCGATGATTTCCTTCGCGGTGTAGCCCTTGAAGCGTTCCGCCCCGGCGTTCCAGCTGGTGATGTGCCCGGTCGGGTCGAGCATGTAGATGGCATAGTCGGTCACGCCTTCCACCAGCATTCGGAAAGTCTCAGCGCCCTGCTGAAGCGCCTCTTCCGCTTCTCGACCCTCTGTCAGGTCGCGCATCACCTGTGAAAAACCAAGCAATTTGCCGTCCACATCCCGTACTGGATAGGTAATCAGGTTGACCCACACGCGGCCTCCGTCCTTGTGGAGCCGCCAGGCATTGGTTTCGAAACGGCCGAGCCGCGTGGTGGTTTCCCAGCTCAGTGCGAAATCATCGACCGCCCGGTCGCTAGGGGTAACTAGCCGACCAATGTCGCGGCCGATCATTTCGTCGCGCGCATAGCCGAATAGAATCGTCGCGCCCGCATTCCAGGAAAGGATGCACCCACGTGTGTCGAGAAGGCAGATCGCATAGTCTGTGATGCTGTTGGCGAGAAGGTCTGCCCCCTGAAACGTTGCCGCGATCGGCATTTATCAATGGCCCTCAGCGCCTTGGAAATAAATGTCCAACGCCGCGCGCGGGTTTGAGTTCCCGCACGCGTTGGCGCGTTGAACCGATTCCCTTCTCGAGGGCTTCCTGTTGGTGGCAGGCCGTGTTCTCAGACCACCTGTGAGTGGAGTGCGCTCGGCCTCGCGATATCGCTCAGAGCCTGTCCGGCGTCGCGCTTTTCCATCAACGCCATGTCGCTTAGCGAGACGATTCCCTGCAGCCGCTTGTCGCTATCCAGCACAGGCAGGCGGCGGACCTGCACGTCGGCCATATTGTCCAGCACCTGCTGGATGTCATCGTCGGCAAAGCAATAGCGGACTTCGTGTGTCATAACTTCGTCAATGGGCGTTTCGGCGGCAAGGCCATTGCCGACGGCGCGGATGGCGATGTCGCGGTCGGTGATGATGCCGACAAGGCGCTCATCGCTGGCGACGGGCAAGATCCCTGCGTCGATTTCGGCCATGGCGACGGCGGCGTCCTGAATGGAATCCTTGGGCCCGACCATCCTGACGTTGCGGCTCATACATTCGCTTACCTTCACATCAGTCTCCCTGGGAGGGTGTGCGGATTATTGTGCACGACAACCCCTTCAACCACGAAGCGCGCCACCGGTTCCGCCCCGGAACGCGCATCGCGATGAGGCGTTCGTCAGGTGCTCCGCATCCCGGAAAGGACCGCAAGATGGCCACGCAACCTGACGTTCCCCAACCCGACACGATCAACCCGCAATCGCCGCCGGATTCGCCGCCAATCGAAACGCCAGAGGAAGCCCCGCCGCAACCGGAAGGTCCGGAACTGCCGCCCCAGCAGCCCGATCACGACCAGCCCAGCCGTGGCACGCCCGAGATCGCGCCGCCACCGGATTGACGCCTTGCGCAGGTGTCGTTGGCGTGGAATCGTAGGCA
>JBEVKC010000102.1:0-5326 GCA_040509895.1 Novosphingobium sp.
AACTGCTGACGCTGGTCCAGACCGGCAAGATGAAGCCGCTGCCCATCCTGCTGTTCGGCGCGGATTACTGGAACCGCATCATTAACTTCGACGAATTGGTGGCCGAAGGCGTCATCAATGCCGAGGACATAAATCTCTTCACATGGGTCGAAACCGCAGAGGATGCCTGGCGGGAGATCGTGAGGTTCTACGACCTCGATTGCGGTTGATTCCTGCCCATCGCGCTGGGAGCAACATGCTGGGCAGGGTTTAAGGGCAGGCTGCGCACCGCCTGATGGCCCATCGGTCCGTGACCGCCGCCGAGCCCCGGCGCTGCGAGCAAGGCTGCCCGCACAAAGCGGCGGGCGCGGTCTATGGCAGCCTCAAGGGTCAAGCCCTGACCAAGCCCGGTGGCTATGGCGCTGGCGAGCGTGCAGCCGGTGCCGTGAGTGCTGGTGGTCTGGATGCGCTGGTCCTCCCAGCGAGCAACCTCACCCTCGGGTGTCAGCAGCCGGTCGATGATAGTTTCGCCTGATGCATGGCCACCCTTCACAAGCACCGCAGGTGCCTGCGCCAGCACAGCAGCCTCACCGCCCAGTGCTTCAAGCTCCGGCAGGTTCGGTGTCACCACCGTGGCAAGTTGCAGCAGGCGCTGCATGGCCTCAACAGTTCCCGCCCCGGCAAGCGCCCCGCCGCTGGTTGCGACCATCACCGGATCGAACACCACCGGCACATCGCGCGGAAGAGTGAGCAGCAGGTCATGGACCGTGTTCGCCAGCTCCGCCGTGCCCAGCATGCCGATCTTCACGGCATCGACACCGATATCGTCGACCACCGCCCTGAACTGCGCTTCCACCAGCGTCAGGGGGAGCGCGAAGACCTCGCTTACCTCAAGGGTGTTTTGGGCGGTGATCGCGGTGATCGCCGTCATCGCATGGCCGCTGAGCATGGTCACGGTCTTGATGTCGGCCTGGATACCAGCGCCGCCACCTGAGTCAGAGCCCGCAATGATGAGGATGCGGGCCGTTTTGCCTGATGTCATGCCTTGAATTTCCGCTCTGTCGAAGGCGGGCTCGCCGCATGAAGGTGCTTGGCCCGTGTCGGCCGGTCCATCAGCTCGCCGCCGCAATTGGGGCAGCGATCATCCAGCGCATCGGCACAATCCGCGCAGAAGGTGCATTCGAAGCTGCAAATGAAGGCTCCCGGAGCCTGTGCGGGCAAGTCGGCGCCGCAACGCTCACAGTCGGGCCTCATTTCAAGCATTACGCAGCCGCCTCTTTCACCGCATCGCAGATGGCATCCACCACCTGCTCAACTTCTGCTGCATCGTCGCCTTCGGCCATGACGCGGATCACTGGCTCTGTGCCCGACGGACGTATGACGAGGCGGCCCTTGCCGTTCAGCTGCGCCTCCACATCGGCAATTACCGCCTTCACCCGCGCATCCTCAAGTGGCTTTCCGCCCGAGAAGCGCACGTTCTTGAGAAGCTGCGGCACGGGATCGAAAAGATGGAGCAGTTCGCTCGCCCGCTTGCCCGATTGGACGAGTGCCGCCAGCACCTGCAGCGCGGCGATGGTGCCGTCGCCGGTGGTGGCATGGTCCAGCAGGATCATGTGGCCCGACTGCTCACCGCCGACGTTGTAACCGCCTGCCCGCATGGCTTCGAGCACATAGCGGTCGCCCACCTTGCTGCGCTCCAGCTTCAGGCCTTCGCCCGCAAGGAAGCGTTCAAGCCCAAGGTTAGACATGACAGTGGCTACAACGCCGCCGCCGGTTAGACGGCCTTCCCGCGCCCATTGGTTACCGATCAGCGCCATGATCTGGTCGCCGTCCACGGTCTGGCCCTTTTCGTCGACGACAATCAGCCGGTCTGCATCGCCATCCAGCGCAATGCCGATATCAGCGCCAGAGGCGACGACGCTTTCCTTCAGCGTTTCGACATGGGTGGAGCCAACCCGGTCGTTGATGTTCTTGCCGTTGGGAGTGACGCCGATCGACACGACCTCTGCGCCCAATTCCCAGAAAGCGGCTGGCGTGACGTTGTAGGCAGCGCCATTGGCGCAATCGACGACGATCTTCAGCCCATCGAGCCGTACGTTATCGGGCAGTGACCGCTTTACCGCGTGGATATAGCGTCCGCGGGCATCGTCGATCCGGCGGGCGCGACCGATATCGGGCGCTTCGGCAAGCGGAAGATCGCTTGCCAGCATCGCCTCGATCGCCATCTCGTCCTCGTCGGAGAGCTTGAAGCCGTCCGGGCCAAACAGCTTGATGCCGTTGTCCTCGTAAGGGTTGTGGCTGGCAGAGAGCATCACGCCGACGTCCGCACGCATTTCCCGCGTCAGCATGGCTACAGCAGGCGTGGGCATGGGGCCAAGCAGGATAACGTCCATACCGACGCTTGTGAAACCGGCGACGAGTGCGCTTTCCAGCATGTAGCCTGACAGGCGCGTGTCCTTGCCGATCACGACACGGTGGCGGTGCGTGCCGCGCTGGAAACGCGTGCCTGCCGCCTGCCCGACCTTCATCGCCGTGGCCGCCGTCATCACCCCAGCGTTCGTCCGCCCGCGAATTCCGTCGGTGCCGAAATACTGCCTGCCCATGTGCTGTTGTGCCCGCTCCGTGCGAATGTTGGCCGCTCTGATTTGCGATCGGTCGTTACGCCGTTAATGGTCGTTCGGGCATAGTGCAAATTTGCGGGGAATGCATGGTCGAACAAAGCGAGGCGGAAGAGGATCGCCGCAAGCCGTCATCGCTGCCTGACGTGCGGGTTCCGGCCTTGTGGACCTTCATCGGGCTCGCCGCCGGATTGCTGGCGGGCATGCTGACGCAGGGAACGAGCCTTCAGCCTTTCCTGCTATCGATTGCCGAGCCGGTGGGCGCGCTGTGGCTGCGGGCATTGAAGATGACCATCGTGCCGCTGGTCGCAGCGCTGTTGGTCACCGGCATCGTCCAGATGGTGGCCGCTGCCGGAGCCGGAGCGATGGCGCGCCGCACGCTGGGGCTTTTCGCGCTGCTGCTTTTTACCGGAGCCGTGCTTTCCGCCCTGATCGTGCCGCCGCTGGTCGAGTTGCTGCCTATCCCGCAAGGCGCGACAGCCGCGCTTAGCGGAGGACTGGCGGCTGCGACCGGTCCGGTTCCGGGCATCGCCGACTTCCTTGCGACCGTCGTTCCGGAAAACATCGTCGCCGCTGCGGCAAGCGATGCCATGCTGTCCATCGTGGCGTTCTTCGCCGTCCTCGCTCTTGCCATCACGCGCCTTGCCGACGCGCCGCGCTCCCATCTTTCCGGCCTGTTCGAGGCTATCGCCGGGGCCATGCTGATCGTCATCGGCTGGGTTCTGGCGATTGCCCCCGTGGGTGTTCTGGCGCTCGGTTACGTGGTGGCGGCAAATAGCGGCGGCGCGGCAATCGGTGCGCTGATGCACTACATCCTGGTGGTAAGCTCCATCGGCGTGGTCGTCTTCCTTGGCGGCTATGTGATGGCGGGACTTGCCGCCCGGCAGGGACCGCAGCGCTTTGCCCGGGCCATGCTGCCTGTGCAGGCAGTGGCGATCTCTACCCAATCGTCGCTGGCAAGCTTGCCCGCCATGCTGGAGGCATGCCGCAAGCTGGGCGTGCGAGAGGCAACTGCCGACTTCGTTCTGCCGCTGGCCGTAGCGCTGTTCCGCGCCACCGGCCCGGCAATGAACCTTGCGGTCGCGATCTATGTCGCAAAGCTGGCGGGCGTGCCCATAACGCCGGGCATGCTGGTGGCAGGCGTCGCGGCAGCCACGCTGACTACGCTGGGCGCACCGTCACTGCCCGGATCGATCAGCTTCGTCACATCGATCGCTCCAATCGCCGTCGCCATGGGCGTACCCATCGGGCCGCTGGCCCTGCTGGTCGCGGTCGAGATGCTGCCCGATATCATGCGGACACTGGGCAACGTGACGATGGACGTAGCCGTTACCGCGACAGTGGATCGGCGGACACGCGACTAGCTCAGTGCTGCCTACAAATTCTTCGCGTAAATATTGTAGACCTTGTTGATCTTGCTGTTGATGGCGTCGGCGATGGCGATCATCCCCTGATTGTCATCCAGGATCCAGCCGATCTCACCCCGCTTTGAGCCATAGTACTTCACCGCGTCGCGGCGGATGAACTCGATCATCATGAAGGCAAGCTGGCTGGCAAGGCGCGATGCCTGCAGACGCTTGCGCACGCCCATCAGTGGAACGCGCATGTCGGCGGGGTTCGGTTTCCGTAGCCACAGCGCAAGCTTGATCCAGCCAAGCAGCGAAGGCTTGCCGTTCTTGCCGTTCACCTTCTTCTGGATCTGGTTGAAGTCCGGCAGGGTCATCATGAAAGCGACCGGCTCACCCTCAAGCTCGGCAATGCGGATCAGGTCCGAACGCACCAGCGGCTTAAGCTTCTTCGCAGTATAGGCGATCTCGCTTTCGGTGATCGGCACGAAACCCCAGTTGTCCGCCCAGGCATCGTTGAGGATTTCGACGATGATCGCCGCTTCCTGGTCAAAGCGTTTCAGATCGACCTTGCGGACATTGATGCGCGGGTTCTTTTCGCCCGAGGCGACGATGCGCTGGATCAAGGGCGGGTATTGCTTCCTTACGTCGATGTCATAGGTGTTGAGCACCTTGACGACCTCATAGCCCTGGCTCTCGATCCACGGCTGGTGCTTGCGGGCGTGATGGCCCATCATCACCATCGGCGGGTGATCGTGGCCTTTCACCAGCAGGCCCGGCTCTTCCCAGACGGACAGGTTCATCGGCGCGAGCACGCGGGTCATGCCCTGTTCGCGCAGCCAGTCCTCGGCTTTGCCGATCAGCAAGCGGGCGATCTCCTCGTTCTCCGCCTCAAGCGCGCCCCACATGCCGGTGCCCGGTCCCATGCCTTGCTCGGCCGGCTGGCCCAGCGCCAGCTCGTCGATATGGGCGGCGATGCGGCCGACCGGGCGTTGCCCGGCGCGGGCAACGAAAAGCTGGCAGCGCGCGTGTTCGAAATAAGGGTTCTTGCCGGGGGTGTAGCGCTCGATCTCTTCCGAACGCAGCTGCGGCACGAAGTTGGGGTCGCTTTCGTTCAAGCGATAGATAAGGTCCACGAACTCGCCGCGCTCAACATCGTTCGTCACTGGCGTGACGGTCAGTTCACCCATGCTGCATTCCCCCGGTTGCGACCCGTTATTTACTCAGCGGACGGCTTGCTTATCCCGCGCCGGCGCGGATGACCACTGGCGATGCCACCGGACTGCTCCTTCACCCACGGATAATCCACCGCCACGTCCTCGGTGTAACCAAGGTTGAAGACCGTCGGCGAGCGGTGCGGCCGGTCCTTCTTCTCGTAATAGG
>JBEVKC010000103.1:0-5011 GCA_040509895.1 Novosphingobium sp.
ATCGGTGTGGTGCTTCATCGGCTTTACGATGCCGAAGCCCAACAGGGTCCGCGTCCACATGTCGGCATTGGCCAGCGCCGAGCCGAACAGGTCGCCGTTGAACTTGGCGGCCAGCGGCTCTGCATTCTGGACCTGCTTCAGTTCGTGGGCGATCCAGCTGTGGCGAACGGCGTGATCGTATTCGCTCAGCGCGTCAGCCTCACGGCCCGCGCCGATGGCGGCGGCGATGGCTTCGGCGGCCAGCATGCCGCTCTTCATCGCGGTGTGACTGCCCTTGATGCGCGGCACGTTGACGAAACCGGCCGAACAACCCGCCAGCACGCCGCCGGGGAAGGCAAGCTGAGGCACGGACTGCCAGCCGCCTTCGTTGATGGCGCGTGCGCCGTAGGAGACGCGGCGGCCACCTTCCAGCACCTCGCGAATGGCGGGATGCTGCTTCCAGCGCTGGAATTCCTCGAACGGATAGACGTAGGGATTCTTGTAATCGAGTGCGGTAACGAAACCGAGCGCCACCTGGTTATTGGCCTGGTGGTAAAGGAAGCCACCGCCCCAGCTGTCGCTTTCCGACAGCGGCCAGCCCTGGGTGTGGAGCACGCGGCCTTCCACATGCTTGGCCGGATCGATGTCCCACAGCTCCTTGATGCCCAGGCCGTAAATCTGCGGCTGGCAATCACGCTCAAGGTCATACCTGGCCTTCAGGCGCTTGGTCAGGTGGCCGCGCGCGCCTTCGCAGAACACGGTGTACTTGGCGGTCAGTTCCATGCCCGGCTGGTAGTCGCCCTTGTGGCTGCCATCGCGCGCTACGCCCATGTCGCCGGTAGCGACGCCGCGAACGGCGCCCTTTTCGTCGTACAGCACTTCGGATGCCGGGAAGCCGGGAAAGATTTCCACGCCCAGTTCTTCCGCCTTGCCAGCAAGCCAGCGGCACAGGCTACCCAGCGAACCGGTATAGTTGCCGTCGTTGGTCATGAACGGCGGCATCAGCACGTGCGGGATGGCGAATTTGTAGTTCTTGGTCAGGTACCAGTGCCAGTTGTCGGTCACTTCGGTTTCCGCCATCGGGCAATCTTCGTCGCGCCAGTTGGGCAGCAACTCATCAAGGGCGCGCGGATCGACCACAGCGCCCGACAGGATATGGGCGCCGATTTCCGAGCCTTTTTCAAGGATGCAGACCGACAGATCGGCATTGACCTGCTTCAGCCGGATCGCCGTGGAAAGGCCTGCGGGGCCGCCACCGACGATGACGACATCGTAGGGCATGGTTTCACGTTCGCTCATCTCGATCTTCCGTCCACTTGCATAACGCGCGACAATAACACGATTGCGCCTTGATTGCTGGGATGCCGCAGGTCAAGACCGCATCATGGCAGAGCGTGGGATTCCCGGCATTCATCAGCAGATTACCGCCGCCTTCGATTGGTGGCGCGATGCTGGCGTGGATTGTGATTTCACCGACGATCCGAAAAGCTGGATCGCCGCGGAGGAGCCCGCTGCCGAGGCCGCGCCGAAATTCCAGCCGGTGCCCGAAAAGCGTGCGGCGGAGCCTGCCCCTGCTCCGAAGATCGAGCCGTCGTCGTTGCCAGCGGATTTGCCCGCCTTTGTCGACTGGTGGTTGTCGGAACCTGTGCTGGATGCGGGCCGGGTAACCGCACGACTTTCTCCGCGCGGAAACGCCGGGGCCGAACTCATGGTCGTCGTCGCCCATCCCGAGGCTGGGGACACCGATACCCTGCTCTCCGGCCCGCAAGGCAGGGGGCTCGACGCAATACTGCTGGCAATGGGGATCGCGCGCGAGGCAGCCTATGTAGCCAGCGCCCTCCCCCGCCATACGCCTCATGCCGATTGGGCAGCGGCGGCCAGCGCGGGCCTTGGCGCAGCCATGCTGCATCACATCGAACTTGTGTCTCCAAGGCGGTTGATAGTGTTCGGAGACAACATCCTGCCGCTCCTGGGCAACGACTTACCGAAATCTCCCGCAGATTTTCTCAAAGTTAACCATGATGGGGAGAAAGTCGCGCTATTGGTCGCGCGCGAATTGGGTGCATTGCTGGAAAGACCGCGTTGGAAAGCGAGTTTCTGGCAGCGCTGGCTCGAATGGACCAGTGCAGGTGCAGACGGGAAATAGGGACTACGGTTTGAAAATATTCAAGGCACGGCTGACGGCTATTGCCTGCGCGCTCGCAGGTAGTGTCGTACTCGCCGCACCGGCAGCCCATGCCAACAGCGCCGCCATCGATTATTTCCGCAACAAGGCCGATCGCACGGCTGTCCCCTCGCTGCTGACGCAGGAGGAGCGTGAATATTATCGCGATCTCTTCTCCGCGATTGAGCGCAAGGACTGGACCCGCGTACAGACCCTGTTCTCGCAAAAGGCGGACGGCCCGCTTCATGAGGAAGCACGCGCCGAATATTACCTCGCCTCTGGCTCTCCCCGCATCGAGGCGGACGAGCTTTTGCGCTGGCTGGCAACAGGCCGCGAACTGCCGCAGGCTGAAAGCATCAGCCAGCTTGCATACAAGCGCGGCGTCACCAGCGCGCCGTCGCTGCCATATGCGCAGCGCCTGCTCAGCCAGCCTGCCCTGCCAAAGCGGCTTCGCCCGCGCGCCACGGATGACGGCACGATGCCGGCGAACGTTTCGCTGGCCATTCAAGAGCGCATCAAGAACGACGATCCGCTGGGCGCTCGCACCCTGCTCGACGGCATCGAGGCGATGTTGAGCGACCCTGCCCGCACAGAGTGGCGCCAGCGCGTCGCCTGGAGCTTCTATATCGAGAACGACGACGCCAACGCCTATGCGCTGGGCCAGCTCGCCGGTCAGGGCATGGGGCCGTGGGTGGGCGAAGGCTGGTGGACGGCGGGCTTGGCCGCGTGGCGCTTGGGCGACTGCCAGGGCGCCGCCGATGCGTTCGAGAAAGCCGCCACCCGCGCCGACAACCCCGAACTGGGCGCCGCCGCACTCTATTGGCAGAGCCGCGCTCTTGTGCGCTGCCGCCAGCCTGAAAAGGCCGTCGCCCCGCTACGCGCCGCCTCCCGCCGGGACGAGACACTGTACGGAATGCTAGCGTCTGAGCAGCTTGGCCTGAAGCTGCCGCAGCAGCACGCCGCCGCCGATTTCACGCAGGCAGACTGGCAGCAACTGCGCGACGTGGGGAATGTCCGCGTTGCTGTCGGCCTGTCTGAAATCGGCGAGGATGGTCTTGCCGACGAAGTGCTGCGCCATCAGGCGCGCATTGGAAGCCCGGCACTTTACCAGCCCCTGTCGCGCCTCGCACGTGACCTTGGCTTGCCCTCGACCCAGCTTTGGATGGCAGGCAATGCCCCGGCAGGCGGCAAGTCAGAACCGGCAACCCGTTTCCCCACGCCGAAATGGACTCCGGTGGGCGGCTGGAAAGTCGATCCGGCGCTGGTCTATGCCCATGCGCTGCAGGAATCGGTATTCCGCACCGCCGTGGTCAGCCCGGCAGGGGCGCGCGGCCTTATGCAGATCATGCCCGCCGCCGCACGTGACCATGCCGGTTCCTTTGGCATTGCCGGAAATGCCGACGATCTGAACAAACCGGAAGTGAACCTTGCCTTTGGGCAGCGCCACCTTGAAATGCTGAAGAACTCACCCGGCACCCAGGGCCTGCTGCCCAAGGTGATGGCCGCGTACAATGCTGGCCTCTCTCCGATCACGCGCTGGAACATGGAAATCCGCGATCAGGGCGACCCGCTGCTGTGGATCGAATCCGTCCCCTATTGGGAGACGCGCGGTTATGTGAACATCGTGATGCGCAACTACTGGATGTATGAGCGTCAGGCCGGCGGCCCTTCGGAAAGCCGCATGGCGCTGGTACAGGGGATGTGGCCAACTTTCCCCGGCCTATCCAGTGCAAAGGCTGTGCGGATGGCGGAAAACGGGGTCGTCCAGCGTGGCCGTTGATCCGTCGCGAACCTTCACGCCGATCAATATCGCCCTTCTCACCATCTCCGACACACGGGGGCCCGAGAACGACACGTCGGGCGACATCCTTGCCGAGCGCATCACCAGCGCGGGCCATACACTCGCCGCACGCGCAATCGACAAGGATGATGTGGCGGTGATCGTCGAAAGGCTGAACGGATGGATCGATGACGAGGGCATCGATTGTATCGTCACAACTGGCGGCACTGGCCTGACTGGCCGCGATGTCACACCCGAAGCGCTCGACCGGGTGAAGGAAAAGGACATACCCGGTTTCGGAGAGCTGTTCCGCTGGCTCAGCTACAAGTCGATCGGCACCTCCACCGTCCAGTCCCGCGCCGCAGCCGTGCTGTCGCGCGGCACCTACATCTTCGCCCTTCCCGGCTCAAATGGTGCGGTGAAGGACGGCTGGGACGGTATCCTTGCCGAGCAACTCGACAGCCGGAACCGTCCCTGTAACTTCGTGGAATTGATGCCGAGGCTCAGGGAAGTCTGACGGCCACGCTTTGCTGGCCGCCAGTTCTCAATCTTCCAGCAATTCCTGAATCTTGGTTTGCAGCGCCTGGATGCGCTGCGCCGCCTCAGTGAAGGTGGCCACTTCGTCGCGCCGGTTGTTGCCGCGCGCTTCCTTGGCGGCCTCGACATAGCCTTCCATGTCCGCTTCCAGCGCATCGACCAGAATTTCGGCTTCGTCTTCGGTCAGCGAGAGCTTGATCGTCTTGGGCATGGGTCTTTCCTGAATTCGTTGTCGGGGTCCGATACGCAGGCAGCGCGCGCCGCACAACCCAGATTCCGCCAATTCTCTTGCAGATATGTTCTCTTTATGTTCTAATCGCACTATGAGTCCCCGCCCCTCAATTCACGGGCGCGGCGCGCAATCAGGCGCCGTGCCGCAGCGCTTCGGCCTCGCCGCGCGGGAGCTTGATGGCGACTGGCTGGACGAACGCGAGGCAATCGACGGAGAGCCCGGAAAGCTGCGAACGACAGTGACGGAGGAACACCCGAAGACCATCGTCACCTTCAACCGCTCGCCCGACGTACCCTTCGACCGTTCGATCAATGCCTAT
>JBEVKC010000104.1:0-14473 GCA_040509895.1 Novosphingobium sp.
GCAACTCTGCGGTTCACCCACCACGTTCGCGGTAGGAGACACAGCGGGGCGTTCCACGGCCTGCTTTTCCCCGCATCCGGCAAGCGACAACGTAACAAAGACAAGCATTCCGGGGACACGCATCTTCATCGCACGCTCTCCTTTACCGGCGGGCTGGCGCTCCCTTCGCCGGGGATTTAGCGCCGCGTTCCATGATCTTGGGCTTGTATGCACAAAGGTCAACCACCGGGCAGCGCCAACATTCGGGCGTCCGTGCCTTGCAGATATAACGGCCGTGCAGGATCAGCCAGTGATGTGCGCCGACGCGGAAAGGCTGCGGCACTTTCTTCTCAAGCTGCTTTTCCACGGCGAGCGGTGTCTTGCCCTTGGCGAGGCCGGTGCGGTTGCCGACGCGGAAGATGTGGGTGTCGACCGCGAAAGTTTCTGCCCCGAATGCGCAGTTCATCACGACATTGGCGGTCTTGCGCCCGACGCCGGGCAGTGAGGTAAGAATGTCGCGATCCGCCGGAACTTCTCCGCCGTGATCGCGCACGAGGATTTGGGAAAGACCGATCACGTTCTTGGCCTTGGAATTGAACAGGCCGATCGTCTTGATGTGCTGTTTCAGCCCTTCCTCGCCCAGTTCGACCATCTGGGCAGGCGTCCTCACTTCACGAAACAGCGCGCGCGTCGCCTTATTGACACCCACATCGGTCGCCTGCGCCGACAGCACGACGGCAACGAGAAGCTGGTAGGTGTTGCCGAATTCAAGCTCGGTTTCCGGTGAGGGATTGGCCTCTGCCAACCGGCGGAAGAATTCGAAAACGTCTTCGCGCTTCAAAGACCCAGCACCTCGGGCATAGTGTAGCGCCCCTTGGGCTTGCCAAGCAGCCACTGTGCCGCCCGGATCGCACCCTTGGCGAAGATCGCGCGGTTTTCAGCAAGGTGCGACAGGCTCAGCCGCTCATTGTCGGCAAGGAAGTGGACGGTGTGATCGCCGGCCACCGAGCCGCCGCGCAGCGAGGCAAAACCGATGGTGCCCTCTTCGCGCGCGCCGGTGATCCCGTCACGGCCGCGAACGCTGCTTTGGCCCAAGTCGACGCCCCGACCCGCCGCCGCCGCTCCACCAAGCAGCAACGCGGTGCCAGATGGCGCATCGACCTTCATGCGGTGATGCGTCTCGACGATCTCTATGTCCCAGTCGGTGCCAAGCCGGCTCGCCGCGTCACGCACCAGATGGGCGAGCAGCGTCACGCCCAGCGAGGTATTGCCGGTTTGCAGGACAGCGATGCTGTTGGCCGCGTTGTCGACCAGCCAGTGATGCCGCTCTTCCAGCCCGGTCGTGCCGACCACAACGGGAATGCCCGCCGCTATTGCCGCATCGAGATTCGCCTCCAGCGCGTGGGGAGACGAGAAGTCCACCAGGACGTCGCTGCCACCGGCCAGAGCCGCAACATCGCCGCCCTTGTCGATGCCGCCCGCATGGGTTTCACCCGCCGCTAATACGGCGTCCACGAGCACGCGCCCCATGCGTCCCTCGCTGCCGATGATTCCAATACGCGCCATTGCAACACCTCCAGTTGGCGTGCTTCATGGTCGACATGAGTGCAATCCGCAACATCGTCATCCTCACCGGCGCTGGCGTCAGCGCGGAAAGCGGCATCGACACCTTTCGCGGGGCGGGCGGGCTGTGGGAGAACCACCGGGTTGAGGACGTCGCGACGCCCGAGGCGTTCGAGCGTGACCCGGAACTGGTGTTGCGGTTCTATGACATGCGGCGCGAGGCGATCCAGAAGAAGCAGCCCAACGCCGCCCATGAGGCACTGGCGAGGCTCGACCGCGAATGGGACGGCGAACTGCTGATCGTCACCCAGAACGTGGATGACCTGCACGAACGCGGCGGCGCGCGCCGAGTGCTGCACATGCATGGCGAGCACCTTAACGCCTGGTGCCTTGCCTGTGATGAGCGGCCCCGCTGGACCGGCACGCTGATCGATCGCCCGCCATGCCCGCAATGCGGAGAGAACGCGCTGCGCCCCGATGTCGTTTGGTTTGGCGAAATGCCCTACCGCATGGACGAGATTTACGGCGCGCTTCGCGGAGCTGACCTGTTCGTGTCCATCGGCACTTCCGGCGCGGTCTATCCGGCAGCAGGCTTTGTCCGCAACGCCCGCGACCTTGGCGCGAAGACGCTGGAGCTCAACCTTGAGGAATCGCAAGGCTCCCGCTGGTTCCACGAAAGCCGCCTCGGCCCCGCGACAGAGATTGTGCCGGCGTGGGTGGACGAGATGTTGCGATGACCGGGCACAAGGGCAGCTGCCATTGCGGGCGGATTCGACTAACCCTCACGGGCGAGCCGTTTGAAGCAGCTGAGTGCAATTGCTCAATATGCCGCCGGCTCGGCACCCTCTGGCACTATTGCCAGCCAGCCAAGGTCGTCGTTCATGGCGAGGGCACCGCCTATATCCAAGGCGACTGCATGCTTGCCCTGTGGCGCTGCCCCGATTGCGGCTGCGTTACGCACTGGACGCCGCAGGACCCAAGCTATGACCGCATGGGGATCAACCTGCGGATGTTCGAGCCATCGCTCTGGGAGAACCTACCCCGCCGCCTGATTGACGGCGCGAGCTTCTGATCCGCATCCCCGGCATTCCGGGTCTTTAGCAATCCTGAGCGTGCGCAGGTTCGGGACCAGCCCCTCATACAGATGCAACCGGCTCCACTGCGGATCGCCCAGCGCCGCATGGCCCTGAAGGATCACCCGGATCGCCTGAATCGCGGCAAGGCTGCCGACCAGCCCCACCAGCGCGCCCAGCACACCGTCGGCAGCGCAGGTGTCACAATCCTCTGCATCGAAGGCGTCGCCGACAAAGCAGCGATAGCAGGCCTCGCCCTCAAGGTGCCCGGCGAAGTTGCCGACCTGCCCCTGGAACCGTCCGACAGCGGCGCTGGTCAGCGGAATGCCCACCCGCACGCAGGCGTCGGAGACAGCAAGCCGCGTCGCGAAATTGTCACAGCCGTCCAGCACGAGGTCCGCGCCCTCAAGGAGCTGCGCGGCATTGCCTCGGTCGATCCTTTCAAGGATCGCGCGGACTTCAAGGGCCGGGTCGAACCTGCGCACCCATTCCACCGCCGCTTCCGCCTTGGCCCCCCCGATATCGGCCGTGGTGTAAATAGTCTGGCGCTGGAGGTTCGATTCCTCGACCACGTCGTCATCGATCAGCGTCAGCCGCCCGATCCCCGCCGCCGCAAGATATTGCAGCGCAGGACTACCGATGCCGCCGCACCCCACCAGCACGACATGCGCATTGGACAAGGCGACCTGCCCCGCCCCGCCCAGTTCGGGCAGGACAATATGGCGGGCGAAACGGTTGAGGCGTTCAGGGGGCAGGCTCATGCCAGCCCCCTTAGTCGCAGTAATCTCAGCTTTCCAGCTGGCGCAACAAACTCCGCACGTCGCCGTCCATGTCGGCGTCGCGGGCGCGCAGGTCTTCGATCAGGCGCACGGCGTGGATCACCGTCGAGTGATCGCGGCCACCGAACTTGCGGCCGATCTCCGGGTAGGAGCGCGGCGTCAGGACCTTGGCGAGGTACATCGCAACCTGCCGGGGTCGGACGACGGCGCGGGCGCGGCGCTTGGACGCCATTTCCGTGCGGTCGACTCGGTAGAACTGGCAGACAGTGCGCTGGATCTCGTCGATGGTGATACGGCGGCGGTTGGCCGAGAGGATGTCGGTCAGCTGTTCTTCCGCCAGCTGCAGCGACACGGCCTGGCCGGTCAGCTGGGCATAGGCGATCAGCTTGTTCAGGCCGCCGACCAGTTCTCGCACATTGCGATTGATGGTGCGGGCGAGGAATTCGATGACGTCCGATGGCACGTCCGCCGGCGAGAAGCGCGCCAGGCGATGCTCAAGGATCGAGCGGCGCAGTTCGATGTCGGCGGGTTGGATGTCGGCGACAAGGCCCATCGAAAGCCGCGAAAGCAGACGTTGTTCGACGCCATCGAGCGCCTGCGGGGCGCGGTCGGCGGCGAAGACCAGCCGCTTGCCCTCGTTCAGCAGAGCATCGATCGTGTAGAGCAGCTCTTCCTGTGCGCTCGCCTTGCCGATGATGAACTGGATATCGTCCACCAGCAGCAGGTCGAAGCCGCGCAGCCGGGCCTTGAACTCTATGGTCTGGTTCTGGCGCAGTGCCTGAACGAATTCGACCATGAAGCGCTCGGCCGAGCAATAGAAGATGCGCGCCCGCGAATGCGTCTGCAGGAACGCGTGGCCGATGGCGTGCAGCAAGTGCGTCTTGCCCTGACCGGTAGCAGCCTTGAGATAGAGCGGCGAGAACTGCGGCGCTTCTATAGCGGCCATGCGCTGTGCGGCATTGAAGGCAAGCACGTTGGCCGTGCCAGTGACAAAGGTCGTGAACGTCAACGACGGATCAAGGCCGATTGAGGACTGGCCCAATGTACCGAATTCGCCGCTGCCCATCGTGACCATGCCCGAATCGGGTGCCTGCGCAATCGAATCGTTGGCCGCCCCGCGCGGTGCCGCCGAATGGCCCAGGCGCAGCTCGGGCAGTGCCCGGCGGCCCGGATGAACCGAGACGCGAACATGGCGCACGTCAGGCCGCGCAATCTTCCATGCGAGCGAAAGACGATCGGCAAAGCGATCCGTCACCCAGTTCGCAGAGAATTCCGTCGGCAGGAACAGGTCAAGCGTCCCCGTTTCCTTGCAGAACGTGCCAAGCTGAATCGGCTTGATCCACTGGCTGTGAAGCTGCTGCCCAAGATCCTTGCGCAGGCCCTGGCTGATGTCGGCCCAATCCGCTGCGAGGTCCAGAGCTTCCTGATCCTCGGCCATTGGCACTGAGCAAGCCTTTCCTTTTCCCGTCGGCGCCTGAGCGCGCGACCCCCCTCCCTGTGTAACCATAACGCAGTTCCGTACCTCTTGAAGTTCGACCCACCCCAACCTGCTTCCCCCCGGTCGCAGGCAAAACTCTCCCAATCGCAACCAACCGCGTTGGGACGAAGGCAACGTTTTCATCTTGTGTAATGGCTCCGGCTCAACCCTTACGCCGGATGACCCTTGTTATGAACGGCGATGCAGAAAGGGCAAGGCGGCTGCTGCAAAAAAAATGAAATAATCTCCCTTGACAGCATTCGACACGGGACAATCGCTCAAGAGGAAATATCATATTGAAAAATAGGGATTAATTTTGTTTCACTTTTGCGAATCGCGGGAAATCCACGACTTTGAATGGCCTCCCGAAATGATACCATTGGACCATAGAAAAATGGCCGGGAGTTGCCCCCCGGCCATGTTCTGTGTTCGTCCCCGATTACGCACCCGGCAGGGATGCGCGAATCGCGAATCGCGAATCGATTAGAGAGCGGCGACGCGCTTCGTCAGGCGCGACAGCTTGCGCGCAGCAGTGTTCTTGTGAAGCACGCCGCGGGCCACGCCGCGAGCCAGTTCCGGCTGGGCAGCCTTGAGCGCTTCCGAAGCAGCAGTCTTGTCGCCACCGGCCAGCGCCGACTCAACCTTCTTCACGAAGGTGCGGATACGGCCCAGGCGGTTACCGTTGATTTCGGCCCGGCGTTCGTTGCGACGGATGCGCTTGCGTGCTTGCGGCGTGTTGGCCATGTCTGTCCTTCGTTTGGCTGCCGGGGCAGCCCCTCCAAGTGATGAATCTCGTGCAAAATCGCGAGGCAGGCGTAACCGCCACCCCGCGGAAAGCGCGGCCCTTAACCTCGGGGTGCCGAATCGTCAAGCCGCACACCGCGCTTTCGCGCTTGTGGGCCATCGGCATACGTGATTACCTCCCGCCGGGCAAAGGGCCAATCGCATGCGACCAGCCGACAGCAGCCATCTCCTGCGGATTCTTGGCGTGGCCTTCGGCATTGCGGTCGTGGTGGGCGGCACGATTGGCCAGGGCATATTGCGAACGCCCGGCATGGTTGCGGAAGGCGTTCCCCATCAAACCCTGATCGTCGCGCTGTGGCTGATCGGCGGAGTGGTCTGCGCCATTGACGCCATGTCCACTGTCGAGTTGGCTTCATCGATTCGCCGCACGGGCGGACCCTATATCTTTGTCGGGCGCGCGTTCGGCCCGCTGCCGGGGCTTGCCACCGGGCTTGCCGACTGGCTGGCCAATGTCGCCGCAGCGGCTTTCGTGTCTGTGGTCTTTGGCGAATACCTGCACCGGCTGGGCATAGCCGGCAACGTTCCCCTCGGCCTGTTGGCTGCGACCCTGGTACTTACGGTCGGTGTGATCCAATTGCTCGGCACCAAGGTTGCCGGCCGCTCACAAGAGCTTGGCAGCGCCATAAAGGCCTCGCTGTTCTGCATCCTCGTCGCCGCGCTGCTGTTGGCGCCGCGCGGCGATTCGGTTGCGATAGTGGCCGCAGCCCCGGCGGCGACTTTCCTGGGCGTGATCGTGGCGCTGCGGGGAATCTTCGGCACCTATGCCGGGTGGAACAGCGCATCCTATTTCTGCGAGGAAGTGCACGATCCCAGCCATTCGATCGCCCGCGCGACCTTTTCCGCGCTGGCAATCATCACGGCCATCTATGTGCTGGTGAACGTCGCCCTGCTCAGCGTGCTGACACCAGCCGAAATGGCAGGCTCCAACCTTGTGGCGGCGGACGCCGCGGCGCGGGTCTTCGGACCGATGGCCGATCCCGTTGTTACGGCAATCTCGCTCATCTCTCTGGTAACGATCGCCAACGCCACGATCATGATCTTCCCCCGCGTAGCCTATGCCATCGCGCGCGACGCCGGCATTCCGGGGCTTAGCCACGTCGCGGACAACGGCACGCCGCGCCTGGCCGTGCTGGTAACGGTGGCCGCAGCAGCCCTGCTGGCGCTGGTGGGAGTTTATGATCTGTTGCTGGCCTTCAGCGCCACCCTGTTCACCGCGATGGGCGTGGCCGTGAACGCAGCGGCAATAGCAATGCGCCTGAAGCACCCGGACCTGGAGCGCCCTTACGCCATGCCGCTGTTTCCGTTGCCCGCGATCTTTGCCCTGACAGCAAATGCCGCGCTGTTCGTCATGTTCGCCGTAGAAGACCCCGTGAGCGCAGCTCAGGCGTTCGGGCTTCTTTCAGTGCTTACCGCGCTGACGTTCACGGCCATGCGGCGGCTGACGGTCGCCTGACGGTGTGGCATTATTTCTGGCACTTCCGGCACCAGAAGGTGCTGCGTCCGCCCTGCACCAGTCGCTGGACAGAGCCGCCGCAGCCGCAGGCCTCTCCCTCACGCCCATAGACCCGCCAGCTTGTCGCAAAATAGCCAAGCTCCCCATTGGGCTGGACATAGTCGCGGATCGTGGAACCGCCCGCCGCTATTGATTCGGCGAGGACATCCTTGATCGCCGGGACCAGCCGCTCGATTGCCTTGCGCGGGATTGTGCCTGCGGCGCGATCCGGGCGGATGTGCGCGCGGTGGAGCGCTTCACACACGTATATATTGCCCAGACCCGCAACCACGCGCTGGTCGAGCAGCAAGGGCTTCACCGGCGCGGCGCGACCGCTGAATGCGTCAGCAAGGTGGCCCGCAGTGAGCGCCTCTCCCAGCGGTTCGGGACCGAGAGCAGCGAAAGCGGGCCACGCCTCAAGCTGCTCCGTCTCGACGAGATCGACCGAACCGAAGCGCCGCGCGTCGTTCAGCGCGAGCGTGTGGCCGGACCCAGTTTCCAGAACCAGATGATCGTGGCGGTCAGGCACCTCAGGCTCGATCCGCCAGCGCCCTGACATGCCGAGGTGGAAGATCATCGTGGAGCCGCGGTCAGTATGGATGAGGCCGTATTTTGCCCGCCGGCCAAGGCCGGTGACGCGCGCTCCGGTCAGCACCTGCACCAGTTCGGGTGGGAACGGGCGGCGCAGATCGGGGCGGTTCACGGTCACGCGGGCTATCCGCTCACCCTCAAGGCATCGGGCAAGGCCGCGGACGGTAGTTTCGACTTCGGGTAATTCAGGCATATGCGCCCAGTAACAAGCTTTGCGGTCTGCTCAAACTTTCGTAAGGCGGCGCGCATGAGCGAACAGGCATCCTTCGGCTACGAAGACATCCCGGCGAACGAAAAGGTCCAGCGCGTCGGCGCGGTCTTTTCCAGCGTCGCGCGCAAGTATGACGTGATGAACGACGCCATGTCGGCAGGCATGCACCGTTTGTGGAAGGATCGCTTCGTGCGGCGGGTAAAGCCGCAGCCGGGCGAGGCGATTCTCGACATGGCGGGCGGCACGGGCGACATTGCCTTCCGCATGGCCGAGGCCGGGGCCGAGGTCACTGTCTCTGACATCAACCAGGACATGCTCGACGTAGGTATCGAACGGGCGATGAAGGGCGGGCTGGATACTCTGGTCTGGTCGCGCCAAAATGCGGAGGAGTTGTCGTTCCCCGACCGCTTCTTCGACGCCTACACAATTGCCTTCGGCATCCGCAACGTGACGCACATCGACAAGGCGCTGGCCGAGGCATACCGAGTGCTGCGCTATGGCGGGCGGTTCTACTGCCTTGAATTCTCGACCACCGAATGGCCGGGGTTCAAGGAGGTCTATGACACCTACTCGCACAAGCTGGTGCCCAAGATCGGCCAGGCCATCGCGGGCGATGCCGAGAGCTATCGCTACCTCATCGAATCGATCCGCCGCTTCCCGCCGATGCCGCAGTTCGAAGGGATGATCCGCAAGGCAGGCTTCACGCAGACGCGGGTGGAACCGATCCTTGGCGGGCTGGTCGCCATCCATTCCGGGTGGAAGGCTTGACCCAAAGCACCACGCACATCTTCCGCTTGCTGCGCTGGGGCCGGGTGCTTGCCCGCCACGGCGCCCTGCGCATTATTGAAAAGGGGCCGAACACGCCCGCCCCTGTGCGGCGGCTGTGCCGGATTGCCCGGCTGGGCACGATCCAGCCGCGCGAGCCTGACTATGCCGGAGCCTTTCAGGACATCGGCCCTGCGGCGATCAAGCTTGGGCAGGCGCTGGCCACCCGGCCCGATGTTGTCGGCATCGATGCGGCGCGCAATCTGCTGACCCTGCAGGACAGCCTGCCGCCCGTTGCCTTCCCCCTTATCCGCCGCGAGATCGAAGCAAGCTTTGGCCGCCCGCTCGAAACGATGTTCGCCAGCGTCGAGGAAGAGCCGGTCGGCGCTGCCTCCATCGCGCAGGTGCACCGCGCAGTGACGACCGACGGACGTACTGTCGCGATCAAGGTGCTGCGCCCCGGCGTGCGTGAGAAGTTCGCCCGCGACATTGAAACCTATGAATGGGCAGCTGCCCATCTTGAAGCGCTGGGCGGAGAAGCGGCCCGCCTGCGTCCCAGAGCGGTCATTGCCAACTTCCGCCGCTGGACAGCGCGCGAGCTGGATCTACGACGCGAGGCGGCTTCGTCCTCCGAACTCGCGGACAAGATGAAGGGTTTTGAGGGCTATCACGTCCCTGCGGTCGACTGGGACCGGACCACCGGCCGGGCCATGACCGTCGAATGGGTCGGCGGTATCAAAATCGCGGACATGAACGCGCTGAAAGCGACGAACCATGATCTTCCCGACATTGCCCGGCGACTTGTGCTGTCGTTCCTCACACAGGCAATCAGCGCCGGATTCTTCCACGCCGACATGCACCAGGGGAACCTGTTCGTCGAACCGGACGGCACCATCGTCGCCATCGACTTTGGCATCATGGGCCGGATCGACCGCCGCGCGCGGCAGTGGCTTGCAGAGATTCTCTATGGTCTGACGACCGGCAACTACCAGCGCGTCGCGGAAATCCACTTCGAGGCGCAATACGTGCCCTCGCACCACTCGGTCGATGAATTTGCCACCGCCCTGCGCGCCGTGGGAGAACCGATGCGCGGCAAACCGGTGAGCGAGCTTTCGGTTGGCCAGATGCTCGACGGCCTTTTCGCCATCACTCGCGATTTCGACATGCAGACCCAACCGCACCTGCTGCTGCTACAGAAGACGATGGTGATGGTAGAGGGGCTGGCGACGCAGCTCGATCCCGGCATCAACATGTGGGACGTGTCCGGCCCCTTCGTGCGCAACTGGATCCGCGACGAGCTTGGCCCGGAAGCCGCCATCGCCGACCGCCTTCGCGAAGATGCACAGACCCTGCTGCGCCTGCCCGAGCTGATCCGCCGGATCGAGGACCGCTTCCCCGCCAAGGGCGGCGCGCCGGAACAGGCCCCGCTGCCGGAAGTGGACATTGTGTGGGAGCGTAAACGCCAAAGTAACCATTTGTTGGGCTATAGTGCGGCTGCGGTACTGGGGGGAATTGCTGCGTGGGCAATCATGCATTGGGGTTGGCTGGGATAGACGAAGGCAAGGCGGGTGCGCTTTTGCCCAACAACCTTGATCGCACAAAGCGAGCGGACCGGTTTGGCATGCTGCATCTTGGCCTTGCGCGGCTTGTGCTGGGTCTTGTCGTCGCATTGATCGTGGCGGCGGCTCTGGTACCGATCCGCACTGCTCATGACGAAAGTGGCACGGCACTCACCGCGATGCTGACTTCGCAGAAAACAACAAATACAGGCAAACATCTCGCCAATGGCGCGCCTGCCCCTAAGACTTACCCTCCTATCCACGGCTTCGTTCGCACCGAGGCAGACCTTGCTCTTTATGACATTGCCATCACCCGGATGTCGCGGGGCGAGAACTATTACAACTTCATCGTCGCTGAGCAGCGGGCCATCGGATACCCGGTAACACCAGCGCTGACTTTCCGGCTACCCACTCTCGCCGCATTTTCCGCCTTCGTCACGCCGCGGTTGCTGCCGCTGTTCAGCTTTGGCCTGTTGCTGGGGACGGTTGCTGCGTGGTGGCGCAGGCTGGCTGAAGAGCCAAGGATGCAGCACTTGCGGGTCACGACCGCGGCATTGCTGTTTGCCGGTGGATCCCTGGCTATCAATCCCTATTACCTTGTCTTGCACGAAGTCTGGGCAGGCCTGCTTGTGGCACTGTCACTTGGCCTGCACCGAATGTCCGGAGAACCGGGCGGCAACCGCTGGGTGGGCTCGCTGGTCGCTGCGGCGCTTGCCCTGTCGATCCGCGAACATGCTTTGCCCTTTGTCCTCTTGATGGGCGCCGCGGCCTATTACCGCCGCCAGTGGCGCGAAGCAGGGGCCTGGACCCTGCTGATCCTTGTCTTCCTTGCTCTGTTCTCTGCCCATATCCTGGTTCTTGGCGATCAGGCGTTGCCGAATGAACGCGTGGGACCGGGCTGGATGGAATTGCGTGGTCTGTCCGGGTGGCTTTCGAACATTACCATGCCCTCAATGCTGCGACTGTTGCCGCATTGGATTGCCGGGCCGACAGTCGTGCTCATGCTGGTGGGATGGGCGGGGTGGCGCTCAAATCTTGGCGCACTAGTGACCCTGCTTCAGCTGGGCTATGCCTTGGCCTTCGCTATTGCCGGGCGGTGGGACAACTTCTACTGGGGCCTGATTGTCTCTCCGGTGCTGTTTATCGGACTTGCTCTGGCACCGCAGGCGCTGCGATCGCTGTTCGCCTCGGCATTTCCCGCTAGTTCGGAGCAGTTCACACTCGCAAAGTAATTGCGCCAAATCCCGCCCTGATGCAGAAGCCCCAACAATGACCGGGCCGCGCATCCTTCTTGTCGTAGGCGGCGGTATTGCCGCCTACAAATCTTGTGAACTCGTCCGCCTGATCCGCAAGGGAGGCGGCGAAGTTACTTGCGTGCTGACCGAGGGCGGATCGAAATTCGTCACACCGATGGCGCTTGCCGCACTGTCGGAAAACCCCGTCTACACCACTCTTTGGGATCTCAAGAACGAGGTCGAGATGGGGCACATCCAGCTTTCCCGAGCAGCTGACCTTGTGGTCGTCTGCCCGGCGACGGCGGACCTGATGGCCCGCATGGCCAACGGCATTGCTGACGACCTGGCGACAACTTTGCTGCTCGCTACCGACAAGCCGGTGGTCGCAGTGCCCGCGATGAATGTCCGAATGTGGCAGCACGCCGCGACGATCCGCAATGTCGAAGTGCTGCGTGCATCTGGTGTCGCGGTCATGGACCCCGACGAGGGCGCGATGGCCTGCGGCGAATATGGTCCCGGCCGCCTGCCCGAGCCACCTGCGATCTGGCATTACATTCGCTGGGCGCTGGGGCTTGAAGAAGAGCCGGACCCGGCGCCCGAGTTCGGCGAACCGGAACCCGCTCCGGCGCCTGCATCAAGCATGGGCGGCCTGTCCGCCTCCATGATCACGCGCCGCCCTGTCCTGCCCGAAACGTTCGATGACATGCCGTTCGGGGAAGTCCCTCTGCCCGAGGACTATCCGCCCGAGACCGCGCCACAGGCGGCAGATGTTGGTGGCCCGCTGCTGCCGAAAAAGGGTCAGGCACTCTCTGCGCCGCCAAGCACACCACAAGCCATTGGGTCCGATCCGCTTTCCGGGCAGCCCGACTTCGCCACCGATCCGCAACACCGGCCACTTTACGGCAAGCATATCCTCATCACTGCCGGGCCGACGCATGAGCCGATCGACCCGGTGCGCTACATCGCCAACCGATCTTCGGGGAAGCAAGGCTTTGCCCTCGCCGCTGCCGCCGCTGCCATGGGTGCGCGGGTTACACTGATATCCGGCCCGGTGAACCTGCCGACACCGCCGGGCGTCGACCGCGTGGACGTCGAAACCGCGCGCGAAATGGCAGAGGCGGTGAAGAAGGGCCTGCCCGCCGACGCCGCCATCATGGTCGCCGCCGTCGCTGACTGGCGTACCAAGGATGTGTCGGGAGAGAAGATCAAGAAGCGCGGCTCCGCCCCGCCGGCGCTGCTACTGACAGAGAACCCCGATATCCTCGCCACGGTTGCTTCCAGCGCCAAGCGGCCCCCTCTGCTGATCGGCTTTGCTGCAGAGACAGAAAATGTGCTCGAAAACGCGGCGGAAAAGCGCAAGCGCAAGACGGTCGACTGGATCATCGCCAACGACGTGTCCGGCGATGTAATGGGCGGCACATCCAACGCTGTGCACATCGTCACGGCCAAGGGCGTGGAAAGCCTGCCCGAAATGCCCAAGGACGATGTGGCCCGAATATTGATCGAAAGGATTGCCAATGCCCTCTGATATTCCGGTTCCGGTGAAGCGCTTGCCTCACTTCGCCGGTCTGGAACTGCCAGCCTATGCCACCGATGGCGCGGCAGGCATGGACGTCTTGTCGGCAGAGGACGTGACCCTGAAGCCCGGCGCGCGCCATGCGGTGGCGACAGGACTTTCGGTTGCAATACCCCACGGCTTCGAGATACAGGTCCGGCCGCGTTCAGGCCTTGCCCTGAAGCATGGTATCTCCATTCCCAACACGCCGGGCACGATCGACAGCGACTATCGCGGAGAGTTGAAAGTCATCGTCATCAACCACGGTGTCGATGTGTTCGACATCCGCCGCGGCGACAGGATCGCGCAACTGGTGCTGGCTCCGGTGACGCGCGCGGCGTGGCTGCCGGTTGATGAACTGGACGAGACGGCGCGCGGCGAAGGCGGGTTTGGTTCCACCGGGGGCGTCGTGGCGCTGGGCGGATAGGCCACCCTTTCCAAGACGGCCGCTTAATCCGATAACATATTGGCGTGCCTTGATTGCACGGACACTGCTTCGATATTGTAGAAGTCGGCTATGCCGGTCAGCAGGAACTGCATGCCGATGCAGATCAGCAGGAACCCGAAAATGCGGGTCATCGCGTCGATCCCGCCCGGCCCCAGAAACTTCACCATGCTGCTGGCTGCGCGCAGCACGATGAAGGAAAACGCCAGCGTAACGATCATGCCGACCAGCACTGCCGCGAAGATCAGCCCCCAGTCATCCGGCCACCTGCTCTGGATATGCGCCGCCGCGCTTAATACCACGGCAATAGATCCGGGACCGGCGAGGCTGGGCATCGCGATCGGGGTGAACGACACGTCCTGCACCTCCTCTGCTGCTTCCCCCGTTCCGATGGCCGGCGGAGGCGGAAACAGCATGCGGAAGCCGACCGTAGAGATTATCAGGCCGCCGGCGACACGAATTCCGGGCACCGAGATACCGAAGAATTCTACAATCCATGATCCCAACACGAGGAATGTCGCGAGGATTCCGAAAGCATAGACACAGGCCATGAGCGCCTGCTTCCGCTGTTTCTCCCGGCTGAAATTCGCCGTCAGCGACACAAACAGCGGCGCGGTGCTGAAAGGGTTCATGATCGGCAGCAGCGAGCCGAACGTGAGGATGATCGTGTCGAGGAAGAGGATGATTGGCTTACTCCCCTACGCGCGCTGATGTCAGGTGGTGATCAGACCCGTTCAATTATTCACGCAGCTTACTAAGTTCCTTGAATATCTCCAACAACGCATTTGGATGGGCATTGGCTAGCGCCCGTCCCCTGCTTTGGTCCAGACGAACACCCCATAACGCATAGCACCGGTCCGCAATGCGAGTATCAGGCGCGGCAGGCTGAGGATGAAGCTACGGTTGCGCGTCGCTGCGCTGAACGCGAGGCGGCGAATTTCTCCG
>JBEVKC010000105.1:0-6066 GCA_040509895.1 Novosphingobium sp.
ACGGCGACTATTGCCAGCAACCAGTACTTGCGCATCGCCAATGACACTCGCGACCTTTCCCACAGCTTGCCTTGCTGCCTAGCGCATCTATAGGCAGCGCTGCAATGGAAGTCGATGAACCCCAGTTCACACCGGGCACAATAGAGGCGCTGGCGCGGCGGATTGACCGTCCGCTGGTGCTGGTTGGCATGATGGGTGTCGGCAAGTCCAGCGTCGGACGCAAGCTTGCCAGCCTGCTTCACTGCCCTTTTGTCGATGCCGACGAAGAGATCGAACGCGCCGCGCAAATGACGATTCCGGAAATCTTCGAAAAGCACGGCGAAGATTATTTCCGCGACGGCGAGCGCCGCGTGATTTCCCGGCTGATCGAACAGGATGGCGGCGCAAAGGTGATCGCGACCGGCGGCGGCGCTTTCTGCAATGCCGAAACTCGCGCGCTGATCCTTGAACGCACCATCGCCATCTGGCTCGACAGCGATGTCGACACGCTGGTTGAACGCACTGGGCGCAAGGATAATCGCCCGCTGCTGAAAGATGGCGACCCGCGCGAAATTCTCGGCCGGCTGCGTGAGGAACGACGCCCGGCCTATTCGCAGGCGCCAATCCATGTCATGAGTACCAACGGGCCGCACCGGCATACCGTGGAAGACGTTTTCAGGGGGCTGGAAGAATGGCTGTAATCCCGGTCGACATCGCAGGCAGGCCCTATGAGGTTCGCGTTGGCGCGGGCCTGCTGGCCGAACTGGTGGACAATTGCCGTGGACGCCTGCGGAAGCGACGCGTCCCCGTTATCACCGATACCAATGTCCATGCCGCTTGGGGCGAAGTGGTGGAAACCGCGCTGCGCCAGTCCGGGCATGAGCCGCACTGGCGCATCCTTCCAGCAGGCGAAGCAACGAAGAGCTGGGATGAACTCGCAGCCACGGTAAACTGGCTGCTCGAAGAGGGGGTGGAACGCGGCGACCACATCCTTGCGCTGGGCGGCGGTGTGATCGGCGACCTCACCGGCTTTGCTGCATCCATCGTCAAGCGGGGATGCCACTTCATCCAGTTACCGACCACGTTGCTGGCGCAAGTCGATTCGAGCGTTGGCGGCAAGACGGCGATCAATACTCCTGCGGGCAAGAACCTTGTCGGCGCCTTCCACCAGCCCTCGCTGGTGCTGGCGGACCTTGCCGTGCTCGATACGCTTCCAGCCCGGGAACTACGGGCCGGCTATGCCGAGGTCGTGAAGTACGGCCTTATCGGCGACGCTGACTTCTTCGCATGGTGCGATACCAATGCAGCGGGCCTGCTGGCGGGCGATGCCCAGCTGCGCGAATATGCCGTCGCTCATTCGGTTGCCGCCAAGGCACGCATCGTGGCCGAGGACGAGTTCGAGACTACCGGCAAGCGCGCCCTCCTCAACCTCGGCCATACTTTCGGCCATGCGCTTGAGGCAGAGACCGGCTTTTCGGGCCACCTGCTTCATGGTGAAGCCGTGGCGCTCGGCATGGTGCTGGCGGCGCGTTACTCCGCCCGGCGCGGGCTTATGGCGCGAGGCAGCGCCGACCATGTTGCCACTCACATTGCGGAGACCGGCCTTCCGGCCTCGCTTTCCCGCCTCAATCTCGATTGTGACGGCCGGGCGCTGGCCGATCACATGCTGCACGACAAGAAGATGGATGCCGGCACCCTGCCCTTCCTGCTGATGCGCGGCATCGGGCAAACCTTTCTAGCCAAGGACGTGGAACTGGCCGACGTAGCCAAGTTCCTCGACGAGGAGTTAGAGCGCGAATGACAGTAGCGGAAGCGACGCCCGAACTCGACGACGTGCCCCACGACCGCGCTTTCCTCGGTCATCCCAAGGGCCTTGGTTATCTAGCCTTCGTCGAAGGGTGCGAACGCTTCTCTTACTACTCCATGCAGACCCTGCTTGTGCTTTACATGGTCAGGTTCCTGCTTTTGCCCGAGAATATCGGCAGCGTCATTGGTCTGGAATGGCTTCAGCAGAACCACTACCGGGGCCTTGAAGGCCAACCGCTCGCCTCGGCCATATTCGGTGACTACACCGCCTTCGTTTACCTCACCCCGATCCTTGGCGGCATCATCGCGGACCGCTGGCTGGGGCGGCGAACCACGCTTATCCTTGGCGGGCTGATCATGGCGTTCGGCCATTTTCTGATGGCATTCCAGGGCACGTTCCTTTTCGCCCTGCTGGCACTGATCGTCGGGGTCGGCCTGTTCAAGGGCAACATTGCGAGCCAAGTGGGTGAGCTCTACTCGGATACCGACATCCGCCGCGCGATGGCGTTCCAGATATTCTACATCGCCATCAACGTCAGCGTCATTGCCGCTCCGCTGGTCTCCGGCACGCTCGGCGAGAAGATGGGCTGGCATTGGGGCTTCGGCACCGCCGGGATCGTGATGGTCGCCGGGCTGATACTCTATATTTTTGCCAAGCCGTGGCTTCCCGCGGACAACAGACCGGCAAAGGGCGATAAGTCCAAGCCCAAGGAAAAGCTGGTGGGACGCGACTGGTTGCGGCTGCTGGCCGTGCTGCTTCTCGTCCCGGTGCTGGCGATCGCGCTGCTGATCAACCAGCAGATCTTCAACGCCTATCTCGTCTGGGCGGACGAGCAATTCCAGCTCACCTTCTTCGGCACCACCTGGCCGACAAGCTGGATGATCACTATCGACGCGACCGCCAGCTTTTCCATGCTGGTCGCCGTCGCTGCCTTCTGGAAATGGTACGGCGCGCGCCACTGGGAGCCCGATGAACTGGGCAAGATGATCATCGGCAGTGTCTTCACTATCGCGGGCGCGCTGTGCCTCGTCATGGCGGCAGCGACGCAAGGCGGCGGCAAGATCGGACTGTTCTGGCCGGTAATGTTCCATGTGCTTAACAGCATCGGTTTCGCCCATACCCTGCCCGTCAGTCTGGCGCTCTTCACGCGCCTCGCGCCCAAGGCCCTCAACGCGACGGTGCTCGGCATCTATTACCTGGCCTTCTTCGCGGCCAACAAGATCGTGGGCGAAGTCGGTGGCTGGTACAGCACGATGGACACAGTGCAGTTCTGGCTGCTCCACGTCGGAACGGGCGTAGTGGGACTTATCGCTTTCGTGGCGTTCAAGTTCCTGGTGGCGCCAAAGCTGCTGGCCCCGGAACACCCGAAAAACGCGATTCAAAGTTGACAAAGTTTACGCCGTGTCAACTTTGATTTCGGATAAAAATCACTTGAATACAAAGATGTAATCGCAATAGCGAAGTTTACACCTGTGCAGGAAAACGCGGACTGAACATGGCAAAGAGCAGGTAAAACGAACCCGCTGACCGTGCCGCTATGTGACCGTGTAGGAAAGAGCATTTCCGTTCCTGACGCAGCCCGGATCAATGTCAGGGCTTCAGGTCCACCACGGCAAAGTCCGGCAGCAGAGCATCGATTAACAGGCTGCGATGGCACCCGCTCGCCTCGCGCTCATAGCACAGCAGCGCCACCCGCTTTTCACCCGCCAGATCACGCAGTTCAGCCATGGCGGCGAGTGCTTCGGGCAGTTCGAGCTGGCCCGCATAGACTTGCTTCAGCGTCCTCTGATCGCCTCGCCGGGCAGCAGCCCTGCCCTCGGCTGGAGTGCCAAGCTGCTTAATGTGGCGATACTCAATCCCTGCCTCCCGCGCGGCGGCTGCCAATGCTGACCTTGAGAATCCCGGGCGCCGGGAAAGCGGCAGGTAGCGAATGTCGGCCAGCACCTCGGTGCCCGCGTCACGGAGCGCACCAATCACACTGTCGACGGTCGATTGCTCGTATCCGATGGTCCAGATGGTCGGCTGCGCCATGTTCTAAGATTGGGAAGCCGCAGCGGCTTTGGCAAGTTCAGCCGAAAACGGCGATCGACTGCATTCCCGCCGCCATAGGCTCGCCGTCGGCGTTCCAGATCGCCATGCGCTGGCTGGAGCAGCCCTTCTCCGCATAGTCGCCGGTAGAACGCAGCAGCCACCAGCCATCGCGCGTGACAGGCGCGGGCGTCAGCAGGTTGACCTGCCAGTGCATTGTGCTGACCGGCGTTGCGGGCGTCAGCAGCGACATCACTCCCGGCGGCAAACCATCGGCGCAAAGCATCAGGTTGGTCATGGGATGCAGCGCCGCTTGATCGCGCGCTCTTACCCACCAGCACATTTCCGGGCGCTTTTCCTCCCCGCGCGGCAGGGCGAAACGGACGTCGAAATGATTGCGAAGGAATGCAGGCCCACGTTCGTTCACGAATGGCCGTGCTTCCTCGACCGGAATTATATCTGCGGGCGCAGGGCGGTCATTCAGGTGCAGCGCGCTATCGACCGGCCCCATGAACACGAAGCTGGCTGTGAAACCGACCTCACCGTCGCGCAGGATTTCCGCGGCCATCCATGTCGCGTTGCGGCCACGGCGCAGCACCTTGGCCCGGGCTTCAACGTGGCCATAAAGCGGGGCGATCATGCTGACCTGAGCGGAGCGTAGCGGCGGCAATTCCCCACCCAACTGCAAGGCAGCCGACAACGCCAGCGCCGAGGAAAACCCACCATAGGCCGTTCGGCCCTGATGCCAGTCCTCGGGAATGTTGACAGCAAAGCCAAGATCGCGTGGTTCGGCACCGGCAAGAAGTTCGGGAAAGCTCATCAGAACAACCGTGATCCATTGGGGACAGGATTATCGGGCGCAAACAGCACGACGCGGCCTTCCTCATCGGCAAAGCCCAGCGTGAGCACTTCGGACACGGTTTTGCCGATCTGGCGCGGCGGAAAGTTTACCACCGCCGCGACCTGCCGCCCGACCAGCTCGCCCACCTCATAAAGCGTGGCAATCTGCGCGCAGCTTTTCTTCACCCCGATCGCGTCCCCGAAGTCGATGCGCAGCTTCAGGCTGGGCTTGCGCGCTTCGGGGAAGGGTTCGGCTGCGACGATAGTCCCCACCCGAATGTCGACCCGCAGGAAATCCGCAAAGTCGATCTCGTCAGCGGGCGCCGCAGCCGGATCGTGGCTTAGATGCACTTATTCCATCTCAAGGATGATCGCGTCCACGGCCAGGCTCTCGCCCGCCGCAGCGTTGACCTTCTTCACCGTGCCCGCCTTTTCGGCGCGCAGGATGTTTTCCATCTTCATCGCCTCAACCACTGCGAGCGGCTGGCCAGCCTCGACATGATCGCCCTCGCCGACGTTCAGCGAAACGAGCAGGCCCGGCATCGGGCAGATGAGGAACTTGGAGAGATCTGGCGGGATCTTTTCGATCATGTGCTTGGCCAGATGCGCGATGCGCGCGGGCAGGACTTCCACTTTATGTATCGCGCCGCGTGTGGTCATCTTCAGGCCCATGCGGAGAGGCTCGATCTTGACGACGATCTCTTCGCCATCGACCTCAGTGTAAACCAGCTTGTCGCCCGGCGCATATTCCATCGACAGGTCTAGCGTCTGGCCATCGACCGTGATGTCATCAAGGCCGATTTCGACATTGTGGGAGACGCCGCCGATCTTCACGCTCCACTCGGATGGCGGATCGAGATCGTGCGAAAGCTGCCCATCGACCTTGCGAGCTCGATCGGACAATGCCGTGGTCACGAAAGCAGCAATGGCGGCAAGCTTGGTCTTGAACTCGTCAGACGTCGCTGCGCCGGTGAAGCCGTCAGGATATTCCTCTGCGATGAAGCCCGTGGTCAGTTCGCCCGAGCGAAAACGCGGGTGCTGCATGATGGCCGATACGAAGTCGATGTTGTGGCCAAGGCCCTCGATCTCGAAAGCGTCGAGCGCGGCAATCTGCAGGTCAGCCGCCTCATCGCGGGTTTCGCCCCAGGTGATCAGCTTGGCGATCATCGGGTCATAGAACATCGACACTTCGCCGCCTTCAAAGACGCCGTCATCAACGCGAATACCATCGACGCCGCGACGACCGTTAGCCGCACCGTCATCTTCCCAGCCATCGACAGGCGGGCGATAGCGGCTGAGGCGGCCCGTGGAGGGCAGGAAGCCGCGATAGGGGTCTTCGGCATAGACGCGGTTTTCGATGGCCCAGCCTTCGATCTTCACGTCTTCCTGCTTGAAGGCCAGCTCTTCGCCAG
>JBEVKC010000106.1:0-16657 GCA_040509895.1 Novosphingobium sp.
CCACGCTGATGCACACCTCAACCCAGCACGCGATCCTGAACCACTACTGCGAGTTAGATGGCGATGATGCTTACTGTGAGACCTACTACCAGTTCACCGGAACGCGTGCGGAGCCGCCGCATTTTGCCTCGACCGGGCGTTACGTCGATCATTTCCAGAAGAGAAATGGCGAATGGCGGATCGCCAACCGGGTGACAATCATCGAAGGCACTTACGACTTGCCTCAGGCGCTCGGCACGCTGAACATGCCCCCGGCCTATACGCCGGATGAGCCGTGCCAGGCAGCGCGGGACCGCAGCGATGTGAGCTATCACCGTCCGCCGATGCCGCGCCGTCCCAAGGCGTAAAAAATCGCTCTGTCAAAGGGGTTTGCGAGTCGCGCGCATTTGCGGCAACTTCCTCTTCCAGCGAGAGGAGACCGTGCCGATGCGCCTGACCCTGAAACGCACCATTCAAAGCAGCCTCAGCATTGCCCTCCTGCTCGGCCTTGGCGCCTGCAAGGGGCAGCCCGACACGCCCGAAGGCCGCATGGCCCATCAGCGGCATGAGAATTTTGAGGCGATTGGTGATGCCTACAAGGCGATCACGGACGAACTGGAGAAGAACGCGCCTGACTTCATCCTGATCCGCAACAATGCCGACACGATCAAGGGCTTCGCGCCGAAGGTGGTGACGTGGTTCCCCAAGGGGACCGGTCCCAACGATGGGGTTCGGACCCATGCTCTCGAAACTGTCTGGACCAAGCCCGAGCAGTTCCAGCAGGCCGCTACGCGGTTCGTGGATGAATCCGCCCGTTTCAGGTCGCTGGTGCCGGGTGGCGATGCTGCCCTGCTGAAGAAGGCTGCGGGAGAACTCGGCGGCGCATGCAAGAACTGCCACGACACATTCCGTGAAAAGGATTGAGGGGCTTTTTCTGTTTCAGTTCCGGTGAAAACGTGGACCGTGCCGCTTCCGCCATGAGGTGGAAAAGACGCCAACCCCTTGACTGATTACCGTATTGTGACATTCTTCGCACTTGCAGCATATTGGTCTGGGCCTTTGTCGGGAAGGGTATGGCGAGCAGCGATTTCATCAGGCAGCTTGAAGGCTACGGCCTCAGCACCGTGGAAATTCATTATTTCATGCCGGACCATCCCAGGCTCCTGCAGCTGTTCGTTCTCCAGCAATACGACATCGCCCCGCGCTTTCCGGTGCTGCGCGACTATCTGGATTTCTGGCGGCGCGACATCGAAGCTGTGCTGCACTCCGTCCGCGTCGCGCACCAGAACCTGATCGGCCCCACCGAATGGCGGGCCGTGGACGGGATCATTTCGATCAATTGAGGCTGGTTCCTCCCTGTGCGGGGAGGCAACTCAGATAATTCCCACAGCCTTGCCGGCTCGCTCGAACGTGCCGATGATCGTCTGGACCTGCTCCGCCGTGTGCTCGGCGCAGAGCGAGCAGCGCAGTAGGGTCATGTTGGCGGGGGTCGCCGGAGGGCGGGCCAGATTGACGTAGAGCCCTTCCTTCAGCAGCGCCTCCCACATCGCCGCGCCGCGCTCGAGGTCGGGCATGATGACTGAGATGATCGCGCTCTGCGGCTCTTCGGTGCCAAGCTTGAAGCCCTTGCCGCGCAGGCCGCCGTGCAGGGTGCGCGAATTTTCCCAAAGATGGGCGCGCTTGTTGCCGGCGTGCATCAGCTTGCGGATTGAGGTCGCGGCGGTGGCCACGACGCTGGGGGGCAGGCTGGCGGTGAATACATAGGGGCGGCAGGTCAGCCGCAGGATTTCAAACTTCGGGTGGTTTGAAACGCAGAAGCCGCCGACGGTGCCGACGCTCTTGGAAAAAGTGCCGATGACGAAGTCCACGTCGTCCAGAACGCCTTGGTCCTCGGCCACGCCGCGCCCGTTGGGGCCGATGAAGCCCATCGAGTGTGCTTCGTCCACCAGCACCATGGCGCCATTGGCCTTGGCGACGGCGATCATTTCCTTCAGCGGGGCGATGTCGCCCAGCATCGAATAGACGCCTTCCAGAACGACCAGCTTGCCCGCGCCTTCGGGAATGCGCTTCAGGCGCTTTTCCATAGCCTCAATGTCGTTGTGCTTGAAGGGCACGACCTCCGCATCGCCCATCTTGCAGCCGTCCCAGATGGAGGCGTGGCTGTCGATATCGAGTACAACGTAATCGCCCTTGCCGGCCATCGTCGAGATGATGCCAAGGTTTGCCTGGTAGCCGGTCGAAAAGACCATGGCGTGCTTCATGTCGTAGAATTCGCAGAGCGCATCCTCGACATCGCGATGCGCGGCATAGGTGCCGTTCAGCACGCGGCTGCCGGTGGTGCCCGACCCGAAATCGTCGAGAGCCTGCTTGCCAGAGGCAATGACGTCCGGATCGAAAGTCATCCCCATGTAGTTGTAGGTGCCCAGCAGGATCGTCTCGCGGCCGTTGCAGATGGCAACGGTGGGCGAGAGCACGCGCTCCATGACAAGGCTGAAGGGATCCTCGACGCCCGAGGCCAGCAGGCCTTCGCGCATGGCGATGATAGGGTCGAACTTCGAAAAGAGGTCGGTCATTGTCCCTCTAGCCCCGCAGTTTCACCACTGCATCGATAAGCTGGCCGTAATTCTCGATCTCGGCCTGCTGGTTCATGCTGATGATGATGTCGAATTCATCCTCGATTGCGGCGACGAAATCCATCACCGTCAGGCTGTCGAATTCGAGGTCGCCAGCGAAGGTGACCTCGTCGCTGATCTCGACACCCTTCTTGTTGAAAGGTTCAATCAGGGCGGCGATCCTTGACGCTGTAGCGGCGCGGTCCATCAGTTGAGGCTCCCGAAATAGGATGGCGAAAACAGGCTGGCGGCCAGATGGCCGACGATTGCGGCGCAAAAGCGGCGCGGGCGGCTTATGTCAAGGCGTGGCGGCTTTTACGTTCCCCGCGGATCGACGACAGACTTCACGTATTCGGCATCGCGCATGACGTCCGGCCCGCCCAGGAAAGTCGTTGGCAGCGATTCGCGCAGGACGGGGTCTAGCCGGTCATAGCGAAGCCGCCAGTGGGCGATCTTCCACTTGCCGTCCACTTTCCGGTACGTCTCATACTCGCGGCCATATCCCATCTGCGCCGCACGCCCACCGGTTTCGGGATCGGGTGCCCATTCGATGTAATCGTTGACCGCCCAGATACCCTTCGCCTCGGTCGGGCTGACGAACGTGATTTCCGGCATGTAGGCCCGGTGGACAGAGACTGCTCCCGTCAGCATGCCCGCAATGGCGTCGGTTCCGGCCTGGCCGCCCTGCATGATCACACCGCCGCCAAAGTCGAATTCGCAGTCTTCGGTGAAAAGGGCCCGGTAGCCATCCCAGTCCTTCACGTCGGCGAGCCTGCCGAAGCTGTGCTTGAGTTCACAGATTTCCCTGTGGTCCGTCAGTTCCTGCAACAGGTCCCGTGACATCGCTTTCCCACTTTCTGCCGTGCGGTCTGGAACGCCGCCGGCTTGGGGTCGCAGGCTATCGTGCAGTGGGATCAGGTCAAGCGTTCAGACCAGGGCCTTCACCGCCGCCATGAATGGCCCGATCGACACCGGCTTGGCGAGATAGGAATCGGCACCAGCGTCGCGGATGCGCTCTTCATCACCGGTTCCGGCATAGGCTGTGACCGCCAGCACCGGGATGACGCGCAGCACTGGGTCCGCCTTTGCTGCCTCGATCAGTTCCAGCCCCGAGATATTGGGCAACTGGATGTCCATGATGATCAGGTTCGGAACGAAATTGCGAGCCCTGTCCAGAGCTTCTCGTCCATCGGCTACCGGCTCGACTGCGAAGCCCTGACTCCTCAGAACGTCGCAGAACAGCTTACGGTTGAGATCGTTGTCCTCGACAACGAGGATTCGCTTTGCCATTCGCTTTATTGGACCCCATCTGGCTACCCATCTATCCGCTTGAAGCGAGACTGACAATTCTGAGAGATACATCTTCTCCGTCCGATCCTGAGACACTGGCGCTTGGCGCGCTCGGCTGGGTGCTCAGCGACGAGGATCGGGCAAGCCGCCTGCTGGCTCTGACGGGACTGACGCCAGAGGAATTGCGCGCCGGGCTGGGCGATCCCGGAATGTTGGCAGCCGTGCTGGATTTCCTCGCCTCCCATGAGCCGGACCTCGTCGCCGCCGCCGAAGCGCTGGGCGTTGAACCGCAGGATCTTGCTGCCGCCCGCGAAAGGCTGGGCGCATGAGCCGGCCGCTGATCATATCCGATTGTGACGAGGTGCTGCTCCACATGGTGGCCCCGTTCCGCGACTGGCTGGGCGAAGTCCACGGCGTCTCGTTTGACATGAGCGGCGGCGATTTCGTCGGCTCGATCAAGCGCATGGAATGTGGGACCGCGCTGGAACCGGCTGAAATCTGGAAATTGCTGAACCTTTTCTTCGATTCGGAGATGTACCGGCAGTTCCCCATCGACGGCGCAGTCACGGCCATGGCGCAACTGGCCGAACATGCCGATGTCGTGGTGCTGACCAACCTGAACGATCATCGCCGGGAGAACCGCGCCCGCCAGCTTGCCGATCACGGGCTCGATCTGCGCGTCTTCACGAATCAGGGGCCGAAGGGCCCGGCGCTGAAGGCGATTCTTGAGGAATATGCGCCATCGAGCGCAGTGTTCATCGACGACCTCGCCCAGCATCACGGTTCGGTCGCGGAAATCGCCCCGCATGTTTCGCGCTTGCACCTGTGCGGAGAACCGCTGCTTGCGGCGCATATCGCCTGTGCCCATCAGGCCGGGCACGCCCATGCCCGGATCGACAACTGGACCGGCGCGCTGCCGTGGTTGCTTGAGCGTATCAACACCGAAACGACAATCGGGGAAACCAATGACCGACGCTGAAATCGACGCAAGGCTTGCCGACCTTGGACTTGAACTGCCTGAACCAGCGGCGCCCGTTGCCGCCTATGTGCCGGTGGTGGTCTCGAACGGGCTTGCCCACGTTTCGGGGCAGCTTCCGTTCCTTGACGGCGTGCTGGTGACGGGTCGACTGGGCGAGGATGTCTCGACCGGCGAAGGTTACGAGGCCGCACGCGCCTGCGGGCTTATGATCCTGGCGCAGCTTCGTGCAGCACTGGGTTCGCTTGAACGGGTGGAGCGCGTGGTGAAGCTGGGAGCCTTCGTCAATTCCACCGGCGACTATACCGACCAGCCCAAGGTGGCCAATGGCGCATCTGAACTGATGGCGGCGGTTTTCGGCGAAGCCGGACGCCATGCCCGCAGCGCCGTCGGCGTGCCGGTGCTGCCTCTGGGCGCCGCGGTGGAGGTGGACGCGATTGTCGCTGTTCGCCCAGATTGAAAGCTGGCTTTCCCCGCCGCCTTCGGAGGCGAAAGTCGGCTGGATATACGGGGCGACCTTTGCTCATCGCGGATTGCACGGGCCGGGGGCGGTGGAAAATTCGCCCCGGGCATTTGCCGCTGCAATCGCGCGGGGATTGGCCATCGAATGCGACATACAGCGCTCGGCCGATGGGCAGGCGATGGTATTCCACGATTGGGAACTGGATCGGCTGACGAGCGAGAGCGGTCCGGTCGCGCAGCAAAGCGCCGCACAGCTTGGCGCAATCCGATTGGGGGAGTCTGAGGACACGATCCCAACTCTGCGTCAGTTGCTCGATCAGGTGGCGGGCAGGGTGCCCCTGCTGATTGAAGTGAAATCGAAGCGTGAAATGAAGGTTTCGGCGATCTGCCTTGCCGTGCGGGAAGCGCTTGACGGTTATCGCGGCCACCATGCGGTGATGAGCTTCGATGCCCGCGTGTCACGCTGGTTTGCCGAACAGTCACCGCAGGCCGTGCGCGGGCTGGTCCTCACCGAGGAGAACGATAGGGGGTGTGCCGGAACCCTGCGCCGCCACGCGATGCTGTGGCACGCCCGACCGGATTTCCTCTCTTACGATATTCGCGACCTTCCGAGCAAATTTGCCTCCGCCCAACGTAGCCGGGGTTTGCCGGTGGTGACGTGGACTGTCCGCCGCCCGGAACTGCTGGAACGTGCCGCAATCTATGCTGATGCGCCGACGGTCGAGGGTGCCGGCGTCGCATGATGTGCTAGGTTCCATGCATGTCTGATTCCGATCCTGGCCCCACCGTCCGCATCGCATCGGGCGTTGCACCCTTTGCGCCAGCGGAGTGGGATGGCCTGACGAGCGGGTGCAATCCATTCGTCAGCCATGCGTTCCTCTCATCGCTGGAGGATTCGGGCAGCGTGGGGAAGGGGACCGGCTGGAACCCCGCCCCGCTTGTGATGGAGGATGCGGGCGGGGCGCTTGTCGCGGCGCTTCCCGCCTATCTCAAGGAGCACAGCCAGGGAGAATACGTCTTCGACCATGCGTGGTCGGATGCGTGGTATCGGGCGGGCGGGCGCTACTACCCGAAGCTGCAGATCGCCGTGCCGTTCACCCCGGCAACCGGTCCGCGCATTTTGACGCGCGATTCGGCACGAGCGCTGCCATTCCTGCGCGCGGCAGAACGGGTTTGCGAGAACAACGGCCTCTCATCCGCCCACGCGACATTCATCGAAGCCGAGCAGGTGCCCTTGTTCGAGCAGGCAGGCTGGCTGATTCGCAACGATATCCAGTTCCACTGGGAGAATCGCGGCTACACCTGCTTCGACGATTTCCTTGCCGCGCTTTCCTCCCGCCGCCGCAAGGACCTGCGCAAGGAACGCGCCTCGGCGCAGGCCGGTGTGGAGATCAGGGCGCTGAAGGGCGAGGAGATCAAGCCCGCCTATTGGGATGCATTCTGGGAATTCTACCAGGACACCGGCGCGCGAAAATGGGGCAAGCCTTATCTGACGCGCGAAGCCTTCACGCTATTCGGTGAACGGATGGGTGGGCAGACCCTGTTGGTGCTGGCGTTTCAGGACGGCGTGGCGATTGCCGGCGCACTCAATTTCATCGGCGCGGACGCTCTTTATGGCCGTTATTGGGGGGCTCTGGTCGATAAGCCCTTCCTGCATTTCGAACTATGCTATTACCAGGCCATCGACGCGGCCATCGCTTTGGGCCTTGGCCGTGTAGAGGCCGGTGCACAGGGCCCTCACAAGCTGGCTCGCGGATACGAACCGGTGCAGACCTATTCCGCCCACTATATCGTCCACGAAGGTTTCCGCGATGCGGTCACCGATTTCCTGGAGCGTGAACGGCTGGGCATTTCCGCCGACCAGCTTTACCTTGGCCAGCGCACCCCCTTTCGCAAGGGCGAGTAAGGTTCAGGCGGCCTTGCGCGTGGTAGCGCCAAGCCAATGCCGGGCACGGCGCTGGGCTTCGGCGATCTCTCGCGCGGTCATTTCATCGGAGACATCGGCGCGGCACATGGCGGCGTCTTCATGTCCGCCAACGGCGGCGAGATTGAACCACTTGTGCGCTTCGATCAGGTCGCACTCGGCACCGTGGCTTCCGGTAGAGAAGGCGACGCCAAGGTCGAAGCAGGCGTTAAGGTCTCCGTCCGCAGCAGCGGCAAGGCGGCTTGCGATCAGCAGGTCTGGAGAAGATTCGTCCGCCGGCATGCAGGCGCTGGCAGGAAGCTTCTGGCTGTTCCAGGCATTGTCCATTGACTTGTACCCCCGTTGCGGAGGGCACCCCCATGCCACTCCGATGAACGCAAGCTCACCCATCATGGTCAACAAATAGTTAATAGCGCTGGAAAAATGTGCTTGGGCACCGCTTCTGCCGCCAATTCGGGGGATTGGCCTGCTTTGTTGCTTGAACGTTCACGCGGCCGCTCGTATAGGCGCGCTACCTTAGGTTCGCGGGTAGGCCACCGTAAAAAAGCGGGGCTGCAGGAATGCAAGCGATCGGGGACGGAGTGGTGCGGAGATTCTGATGGCGACGGCGCTTGCTGACGAGATTGATGTACTTGCAAAAGCTAAGAGGGCGATAGGCGGGGACTACGTCCCCAATGACGATGAGCCCTACATGGTAGAGGCGCAGCAGGATTATTTCCGGCGTCTGCTCCTCGAATGGAAAAAGTCGATCCTCGATGCTTCAGCGGGAACGCTGCAGCAGTTGCAGGACGGACCGATTCGCGAACCTGACCTCAATGACCGGGCATCCAGTGAAACCGACTGGGGGATCGAGCTGCGCACGCGCGATCGCCAGCGCAAGCTGATTGCCAAGATTGATTCGGCGCTGCGCCGGATCGAGGAAGGCGAGTACGGCTATTGCGAAGTGACGGGTGAGCCCATCGGGCTTGGCCGCCTGATCGCAAGGCCGATCGCCACCATGACGGTTGAGGCGCAGGAAGCCCACGAGCGGCGGGAAAAGGTGTCCCGCGACGACTGATCGCGGGGCGGTTGTTCTTACGGTCTGTTGAAGCGCAGATGCCGGCCCCTTCCCGTTAAACGGACGGGGCCGGAACTGGCCAGTTTTGGGACAGGCCGAAGAGCGGACTAGCGCACTTAACGAAATTTTTGCCAAGCTGCCCTAGCAGGGTGATCGTTCGCGGACTGGCTGTTGTCATCTGCGGACGGGCCTCCATGCGATTGGCCACCGGCAGGACTTTCGATTGAGCACAGCTATGGAATCGAGCGAAAATCGCCACCTCGCACGCGACAGCATGTTCGTGATGGCTGACATGCATATTGACGGCGTGCCGGGTGAGCATCGCATCAAGGTCCGCAATCTCTCTTCCGGCGGAATGATGGGCGAAGGCACCGTGCGCGTGGCCCGAGGCACCAAGGTTCGGGTAAACCTTCGCAATATCGGCTGGATTCGCGGCGCAGTCGCCTGGGTCCAGGAAGACCGCTTCGGTGTGGCTTTCGAAGAAGAAATCGATCCTCGCGACGCACGCGCTCCGGTGACGGGCACCACTGCGGAGCCCTCTGTCACCAGCCGCCCGTGGTTTCCGGGCCGCAGTCCGCTTACTACCCCGCGCAAGCTATAGAGGCGTTCGGGTTCTGCTCCCATCGCGGCGCCTCCAGAATTTTCTTTGTTTGCCGTGATTTCCGAGACGCCGGATGATTTCATCTGGCTCGAAATCACTCTATGCGGGTTTCGTTTTTCCGAGAAGCCATTAGGAATGCGGCAGGATGCGTTCAGCTCTGCGTTCCGCTCTCATGGTCCTGCCCGCGATTCCGGCGCTTCTTGCGGCCGGATGCGCGGGTGGAGATGACGATACCGTCCCGATTGCAATCGTCGGCAGCCCCACTGCGCCGTTCGACAGCGGCGCCCGCTTGTCTCAAGCGGGCAAGTTGGTGCGCGGCGCGACGTTCGAAGGACTGACAGGCTTCGACGAAGAGGGACGCGTCGTCCCCGCCCTGGCCGACCGCTGGATAATTACCGACGACGGCCTGAGCTATATTTTCCGGCTGCGCGACGGCACGTGGATCGACGGTTCGCCGCTAACCGCCGTCTCCGCCCGGGGAGCGCTGCGCAAGGCGCTTGCCGATATCAAGGGCACGCCCCTGGCAAGTGACGTTTTGGCTATTTCCGAAGTCAGGGCCATGGCGGGCCGGGTGATCGAACTGCGGCTTGCCTATCGCCACCCCGACCTGCTGCAGCTTCTCGCGCAGCCCGAACTGGGCCTGAACAACAAGGGGGTGGGTGCCGGGCCGATGAGCCTTGTGCGCGAGGGCAACCTTGCTGTCTTGACCCCACTTTCTCCCGGAAGGCGGGGGCTGCCCAAGGAAGACGGCTGGAGGGAACGGGCGCGCACTTTGCAAGTCGCGGCCTTGCGGATGGAGCAGGCGGTGGAAGACCTGCGCGCCGGAAGGACCAGCCTGGTAATGGGCGGCAGCGCCGCTGACTTCCCGCTCGCCAGCCGTGTGGGCATCGCACACGGCGTCGTGCGCATTGACCCCGTCGCGGGCCTGTTTGGGTTTGCGGTACTCCACGCGGACGGTTTCCTGGCTGATACGGCAAACCGCGAGGCGATTGCCATGGCGATCGACCGGGATGAATTGGGCCGGGCGCTCGACGTCCCGGGTTGGGCTCCGTCCACGCGAATCGTCTCGGCCGGAATGGAGGGCGACCTCGGCACGATTGGAGAGCGCTGGTCGCAGCTGGACTTGGATGAGCGCCGCGCAACTGCCTCCGCCCGCGTCACCCGCTGGCGCAATTCGGGCAATCCCGTCCCGGTGTTGCGAATCGCCATGCCGGGCGGTCCGGGCGCTGACGCCCTCTTCGTGCAGTTGCAGGAAGACCTGCAATTCATCGGCGTTGATGCGCGGCGTGTGGGCGAATCGGCCGACGCGGAACTGCGGCTGGTAGACACGGTCGCCCGATATCCCCGCGCGAGCTGGTTCCTGGGCCAGCTGGCTTGTCCGCTTCGCCGGGGGCTGTGCAGCCAGGAAGCTGACCGCCTTGCCATCGAAGCCCGCCGCGCGACTGATGGTGCTTCACGCGCGGCCCTGCTGGCCGAGGCAGAGTCTGAACTTACCACCGCGAATGTCTTTATCCCGCTTGGCCCACCGGTGCGCTGGTCTGCAATGCGGCGCAATGTGACGGGCTTTTCGGTGAACCGCTGGGGCGTCCATCCCTTGATGCCGCTGGCCATGCTTCCCAAATGATGATTGCCGGGCCATTCCGGCAGGAGACACTACCCGATGACGCAGATGGGCACCGCCCGGTATATGGCGAGCGAATTTCCGCTTGGGACCGACCCCCGCTCGGTCCGCCGCCGAATCGAGGCGATGGAAAAGCTGCTTGAGAATACTTTCCGGATTCCGGTCATCAACCAGCGCGTCGGGCTGGACGCCATTGCAGGCCTTGTTCCTGTCGGCGGCGACATCGTCACCGGTCTGCTGGGCCTCTACATCGTGTGGGAGGCGCGGAACCTTGGCATGTCGAAGTGGCAGTTGGCCCGCATGACGGCCAATGTTGGCATCGATTCGCTGCTGGGAATGATTCCCTTCGTGGGCGACCTGTTCGACTTCGTTTTCCGGTCGAACACCATGAACCTGAAGATTGTTCACCGGCACCTTGACCGGCATCACCCGGCCACTCGGACTATCGACGGCTGAGTGCAGCCTGTCGCAGGCGCTTCTTATCCCGGATTTCCGGGACGAGTTGAGGCCTTCACAAGAAATTAACCTTTAAACTTCATTTCTCATATGGTTAATTCAAGGCAGTTTCCTTGGTGATGGGGTTATCGCCGAGGATTCGGGGCAAATACTAGGGGGACCATCGATGCGCGTTCTGCTTATCGAGGACGAGCCGACTACGGCTCGTGCTATCGAGCTTATGCTCACCGCCGAGGGATTCAACGTCTACTCCACCGATCTGGGCGAAGAAGGCCTCGATCTGGGTAAGCTCTACGACTACGACATCATTCTCCTGGACCTCAACCTGCCGGACATGCACGGTTATGACGTTCTGAAGAAGCTGCGCGTGGCCAAGGTGCAGACGCCGGTGCTGATCCTTTCCGGTATCTCTGAAATGGATTCGAAGGTTCGCAGCTTCGGCTTTGGCGCTGATGACTATGTGACCAAGCCATTCCACCGCGAAGAGCTGATTGCGCGCATTCACGCCGTGGTGCGCCGTTCGAAGGGCCACTCGCAGTCGGTCATCCGCACCGGCAAGCTGACGGTCAACCTCGACGCCAAGACGGTTGAGGTCGATAGCGCCCGCGTGCACCTGACGGGCAAGGAATACGCGATGCTTGAGCTGCTCTCGCTGCGCAAGGGCACCACGCTGACCAAGGAAATGTTCCTGAACCACCTTTACGGCGGCATGGACGAGCCTGAACTGAAGATCATCGACGTCTTCATCTGCAAGCTGCGCAAGAAGCTGGCCCATGCCTGCGGCGGCGCCAACTACATCGAAACCGTCTGGGGCCGCGGCTATGTGCTGCGCGATCCGGATGAGCGTACCGACGATGCGGAAGCTGCCTGACAGTACCGCCAGACGGCAATTTTACCCGAGTGCGGCCTGCCCGAAAGGGTGGGCCGTTTTCGTTTTTGGCGGTGGAAGCGGTACCGGCCCACTCCCCACCCGGCCACCCAGAGCATACAATCTCGTTGGATGGCCGGGTGGGGAGTAGGCCGGTACCGCTCGTGCAACAGACTCGACTGGACAAAAGCCCTGCCTCGCGCCTAGCGCGCGCGGATGACTGCCCACAAACTTGGCGACCCCACAACGCTCAACCGACTTTACGGCCGCTCCAAGGGCAAGAAGCTCCGCGTGGCCCAGCAGCGGCTGGTCGACACGCTCTTGCCGCGCATTGCGGTGCCGGCAGAGGGTGACGTGACGGCGGAAAGGCTCTTCGGCCATTCCTGCCCGCTCCATTTCGAGATTGGTTTCGGTGGCGGTGAACACATGGCTTTCCGCGCCGACATGCTGCCTGATCACGGGTTCATCGGGGCCGAGCCGTTCATCAACGGCGTTGCCCAGGCGTTGACGCATGTCGACGGCGACAACGGAGCACATCCGCCGCTCGGTAATGTGCGGATCCACCACGGCGACGCGCTTGAGGTTCTTGCGCGCATTCCCGACGGTTCGCTGTCATTCCTCTACCTGCTGCATCCCGACCCTTGGCCGAAGGCGCGCCATGCCAAGCGGCGCATGATGAACGACGGGCCGGTGGAGATGTTTGCGGCCAAGCTGAAGAAGGGCGGGGAGTTCCGATTCGGCACCGATCATGCCGTCTATCTGCGTCACGCGCTGATGGTGATGCAGCGCCATCGCGATAGCTTTCGCTGGATGGCCGAAGCGCCGAAGGACTTCCTCACCCGCCCCGGCGGTTGGCCCCAGACCCGGTACGAGGCCAAGGCTCGCGGCGTCTATGGCCATGAGGTCTGGTACTTCCGTTATCGCAAGGTCTAACGGGACAAGCTCCGCTTTGCGGGCTTGCAGCAAAAGCTTGTCGTAAACCGGGACGACTAACCCTAGCCCTCCGGTCGAGTTTAAACGGGTTGGGGCGATCATGGAATTCGCAGGCATCGATCTTGCCGCACTGCTTCCCTTCATTGCGGTCGGTTTTGCCGCGCAGTTGGTCGATGGTGCGCTGGGCATGGCTTTCGGTGTGATCTCCAACACGCTGTTGGTCGCGGTGATGGGCGTGCCGCCCGCACTCGCCTCGCAGCGAGTCCACGTCGTGGAATGCTTCACAACGGCGACTTCGGGCATCAGCCACCTGCTGCACGGCAATATCGACGGCAGGCTGTTTGCCCGGCTGGTGGTTCCGGGCGTTATCGGCGGCTTTGCCGGTGCCTATGTCCTGTCGACGATTGATGCCGCCGTCGTGAAGCCGTTTGTGCTGATCTACCTGTCGGCAATCGGCCTATATATCCTGACGCGCGGGCTCCTTTACCCGCCCAAGATCAAGGATGCGAAGCTTATCGCTCCGCTCGGCCTTGTCGGCGGTTTCCTTGATGCGGCTGGCGGTGGCGGCTGGGGGCCAGTTGTGACATCTAACCTGCTGATCCAGGGCGCCGACCCGCGCAAGGTGATTGGCACGGTCAACAGCGCAGAGTTTTTCCTGACGATCGTCGTGTCGGCGACCTTCATCTATCACCTTGGCATTGCTGACCTTGCCGGGGCGACGCTGGGCCTGCTGATCGGCGGCATGGCCGCCGCCCCCTTGGGCGCGCTCGCCGCAAAGCGGTTCTCACCCAAGCTGATGCTGATCCTCGTCGGCATCGTGCTGACAATCACCAGCGGATATGGCGTCTGGAAAGCGTGGGGTTAAATCGCCAGATCCTCCCTGTTTAGCGCAGCTAAATGGGGAGGGGGACCGCCGCCGCAGGCGGTGGTGGAGGGGTAAGGCGGCGCCATTCACCCCTCCGTCATCACTACGCGCTGCCACCCTCCCCATCGCTTCGCGACAGGGAGGAACTGGAACTAGCGGATCAACCGCAGATCCCGGCCGCTGCCAGCACTGCCAGCGTCAGGATGTCAGGCGCAATCGCCGTCATCGGAGCGATCTGCACCGGCTTTTCCATGCCGATCAGCATCGGGCCAATGGTGGCGCCGCCCGCCAGTTCGCGCAGCAGCTTGGCCGAGAGATTGGCCGACTGCAGGCCGGGCATGACCAGCACGTTCGCCGGAGCCGAAAGGCGCGAGAACGGATAGTTCTTCATCACCGTCGGGTTCAGCGCGGCGTCGGGCGCCATTTCACCCTCGTATTCAAAGCCTGGATTGCGCTGGTCGAGTAGCGCGACCGCCTCACGGATGTTGTCCAGCCACTTGCCCGACGGATTGCCGAAGGTCGAATAGCTGAGGAAAGCCACGCGCGGCTCATGGCCAAGGCGGCGAGCGACTGCTGCCGTCTCGGTCGCGATATGCGCCAGCACTTCGGCAGAAGGCCGCTCGTTGATCGTCGTGTCCGCCAGGAAGATCGTGTAGTTCTTGCCCACCATCAGGTGGATACCGAACGGCACTTCGTCTTCCTTGGGGTCGAGTACCTGCTGCACTTCCTTCATCGACTGGGCGAAGGGGCGGGTCAGGCCGGTAATCATGGCATCGCCGACGCCCAGCTTCAGCAGCGCCGAGGCAAAGATGTTGCGGTCCTGGTTGACCATGCGCTGCACGTCACGCTTCATGAACCCGCGGCGCTGCAGCTTTTCGTAGAGCTTCTCCACCATCGGCTCGACATGTGGCGAGTTGGCGGAGTTCTGGATCTCGAAGCTGTCGGGATCGCCGACGCCCAGTTCGACCAGCTTGTCGCGCACCTTCTGCGTTCGGCCGACAAGCACGGGCTCGCCGTAGCCGAAGTTGCGGTACTGGATCGCGGCGCGCAGGACGATTTCTTCTTCGGCCTCGGCAAAGATCACCCGCTTGGGGTTGGCCTTCACCTGCTCATAGACCTGCGTCAGCACTGAGGTTGTCGGGTTGAGGCGGCTCTTGAGCTCGTGCCGGTACTTTTCGAAATCCTCGATCGGCTTTTGCGCCACGCCCGAATCCATCGCGGCCTTGGCAACGGCCGAGGAAACAACCTCCATCAGGCGCGGGTCGAAGGGTGCGGGGATGATGTACTCGCGGCCGAAGGCATGGTTCTTGCCATAGGCGGCGGCAACTTCGTCGGGCACCTGCTCACGCGCCAGTTCGGCGATGGCGACGGCGGCGGCGATCTTCATCTCTTCGTTGATCGCGGTCGCCCGCACGTCAAGCGCGCCGCGGAAGATGAAGGGGAAGCCGAGCACGTTGTTGACCTGGTTCGGATAGTCCGATCGGCCAGTGGCGACGATGGCGTCGGGGCGCACCGCCATGGCATCGGGCGGAGTGATCTCCGGGTCCGGGTTGGCCATGGCGAAGATGATCGGCTGATCGGCCATCACCTTGACCATTTCCTGCGTCACCGCGCCCTTGGCGGAGAGGCCCAGGAAAATGTCCGCGCCGACCATCGCTTCGGCCAAGGTACGTGCGCTGGTGTCGATGGCATGGGCGGACTTGAACTGGTCGACCCCGTCGCGGCCCTTGTAGATTACGCCCTTGGTGTCGCAGACGGTGACGTTCTCATGCCGCACGCCCATCGACTTGATCAGTGCGGTGCAGGCCAGCGCCGATGCGCCGGCGCCGTTGACCACAACCTTCACGTCCTTGAAATCGCGCCCGGTGATGTAGCAGGCGTTGACGAGGCCGGCGGCTGCGATGATCGCGGTGCCGTGCTGGTCGTCATGCATGACCGGGATATTCATCCGTTCGCGCAGGGTCTGCTCGATGATGAAGCACTCGGGCGCCTTGATGTCTTCAAGGTTGATGCCGCCAAAGGTCGGCTCCATCATGGCGATGGCCTCGATCAGCGCGTCGGTGTCTTCGCTGGCAAGCTCGATGTCGATCGAATCGACGTCGGCAAAGCGCTTGAACAGAACCGCCTTGCCTTCCATCACCGGCTTCGATGCCAGCGCGCCAAGGTTGCCCATGCCAAGGATGGCCGTGCCGTTGGAGATTACCGCAACCAGATTGCCCTTGGCCGTATAGTCATAGGCTGTCGAGGGATCGTCCGCGATGGCCTGCACGGGCACCGCTACGCCGGGCGAATAGGCGAGGCTCAGGTCGCGCTGGGTAGCCATCGGCTTCGATGCGATGATCTCGATCTTACCGGGCCGGATCGTCTTGTGATAAAAGAGCGCCTCGCGCTCAGTGAACCGGACGTCGCTTTCATCGGACAAGGCAGGTCTCCATGGTTTCGCGGCTGCCCTAACCAAAGTCTTGTCCACGCGATAGGGGAAAGCTTTGCCCCGGCGCATTCCGAATCGTGATCGTGGCGGCTAACGCTTCCGCGATGCACGGTTCAGCTACCCCAATGATGGCCCAGTACCTCGCCCTCAAGGCGGAGGCGGGCGATTGCATGCTGTTCTACCGCATGGGCGACTTCTTCGAGTTGTTCTTCGACGATGCGAAGACGGCGGCGCAGGTGCTGGACATCGCGCTGACCAGCCGGGGCGAGCATAATGGCACGCCGATCCCGATGTGCGGTGTGCCGGTGCACGCGGCCGAAGGCTATTTGGCGCGGCTGATCAAGGCCGGTTGCCGGGTCGCCATCGCCGAGCAGGTGGAAACACCCGAGGAAGCAAAGAAACGCGGCGGATCAAAGACGCTGGTCGCGCGTGACATCGTTCGCTTCGTTACTGCCGGCACGCTGACCGAGGAAGCGCTGCTGGAGCCGCGCCGCGCCAATGTGCTGGCGGCGGTGTGCGAGCTTCGCGGCATGGTGGGCATCGCGTCCTGCGATATCTCGACCGGCCGCATGGAGCTTGAGG
>JBEVKC010000107.1:0-38536 GCA_040509895.1 Novosphingobium sp.
TGCGCAGCCCTCCTTGCTGCCCGTCAGTTGCATGCGCATTCGCAGCACATCAAGCAGGGTTTCGCCCGGTTCACAGACGAAATCCTGCGGATCGCCGTTGACGGTGGTCGATACCAGAACCTTGCTCATGCCTTCACTCCCGCCCGATCGCGGGCGATGGCGACGGTCCGAGCCGCCAATATGCCTGCCATGTGGATGCGATATTCTATCGACCCGCGCTTGTCGTCGATGGGCTGGCAGGCAGCGCGGACAGCCTCAACCATGCGCGTGATCGCCACGTCATCAAGCTTCGTCCCGACGAGGGCCAAGCCAGCTTCCTTAACCAGCAACGCCGTAGGAGCGACCGCCCCCAGCGCGATCCGCGCCGATGTGCAGGTTCCGGAGGCATCAAGCACCAGCGCCGCTCCGACACCGACGACAGCAATATCCATTTCAGTGCGAGGAATGGCGCGCAGATAGGCATCGCCTCCCCCTGCCTGTCGCGGCGGAAGGCGTATCTCGACCACGAATTCGCCAGACGTCAGCGCCGTACGGCCCGGGCCCTGCGGCAGGTCGTGGACGGCAAGCTCCCGTTCGCCATTTGGCCCAGCGACAATACAGGTTGCCCCGGCGGCAATCAGGGCCGGAACGCTGTCTGCGGCCGGAGAGGCATTGCACAGGTTCCCGGCCATCGTCGCCCTGTTGCGGACCTGCACCGATCCGATGAGGTTTGCCGCCTCAACCACACCAGGCCAGGCCGCCGCCAACGCCTTATCCTTCTTCAGCGAAGTACAGGGAGTAGCCGCGCCTATGGCAAAGCCTCCCTGATGGGCACGAACACCAATCAATCCCCGGATGCGCTTCAGGTCCACGATGGCGGAGGGCGCTGTCCGGCCCGACTTCATCTGCACGATGAGGTCAGTTCCCCCGGCCAGCGGACGAGCGGCAGGATCGCCCGCCAGCAGCGCAATCGCCTGGTCGACCGTTTCCGGGGCGTGGTAGGCAGGCGATGGCATGCGCATTCTCCGTTATGATTATGGTTTGGCTCCGAGCATTGCCTTCCCGCAGGATTCGTCAACCGCTGATGTTACAGATCAGTCCGTCACATAACCGCCGTTGAGCGGATAGGTCTGCCCCGTGATCCACGAAGCCGCGTCGGAACACAGGAATGTCACCAGCGCCGCCACATCGGCAGAGCGGCCGTAACGGCGGATCACATAGCCCGCCATCTGCTTCTTCGCCTGATCGGTCTCCATGAAAGCATCCAGCTTTTCCTGCGGCATGTCAGGCATAAGCGACGACAGCGAGACAGCGTTGCACGTCACGCCATAACGCCCGACCTCCTTGGCGATCGACCGGACAAAGCCATTCGCACCAGCCTTCGCGGCAGCATAGACGGCAAGGCGCGGCTCACCGGTTCTGCCGGAATCGGACACGATGGTGACGATCCGCCCCTTCTTCGCCTCGACCATGGCGGGGATCGTCGCGTGGCAGCAATTGAAAACGCCGTAGAGATTGGTGCCGAGGAACTTGTCCCACTCGGACGGATCGGCCTCCCAGAAATTCGATGCGGCGCGGATCTGCTGGTTCGGTCCAGCCATGCCGGCGTTGTTGACCAGAACCGTCACCGGTCCAAGTTCTGCAGTCGCCTTCGCCACGCCAGCGCGCACGGCCTCCAGATTGCATACGTCAAAGGGCACCGCAATTGCCGGTACGCCCATCTCACGGATTTCCGCGGCCACAGCCTCGGCGCGTTCGGCAACGAAATCGTTCACGGCAATCCCGCCTGCATTATGCCGGGCCAGTTCCATGGCGATGGCTCGCCCGGCATTCTGTCCCGCACCCGTCACCATTGCCACCTGACCATCCAGATCGAGCAAGTCTTCGCCAGTCATATTCACATTCCTCCGGTTTACAGCAGCGTTAGATAGTGCATACCATCTAAGCAAGCGATTCCCTTCTGAGGGAGTCCGGCCAAATCAAATCTGGGACGAGGACTTGGTGCATGGCAAGCGAGATCAGGCCGCTGTTCGATTATCTGGGTGAGCTGGAAGCGGCGGTAGATGAAATCGCCAACACCTGGCGACCCGACGATCCGGCATATCGGGCCGACGTCTACCGCCAGATCATGATGCAGTTCTCTTACGGCTATTTCGCCTTCTTCCACGCGGATGCCGAGCATCCCGACTGGGCTCCGCTGTGGAACCCGGTTTACACGCTGCAGCCCAACCCAGACGACATCTACCTCTATTGCCCCATCCACAGCGACCTGACCTATCGCATCAGCGGCAATCGCGGCTCGGTCTATATGATCACCTTCAATACGCAGGCGGCGCTTCCTGGCCTTCCCGGCCCCATCGATCACACGGGCGAGTTCTATTCGGACCTCGACGATGGCGACCTGCAGATTGACGTCGATGGCAATTTCGAAATCCTTGTCAGCGCCGAGAAACCCGCTGGCCACACCGGCAACTGGCTGCAGATCAAGCCCGGCGCTCTCGCGCTGATGACGCGGTATCGCAGCTATGACTGGTTCAACGAAGTCGACCCGGTGATGTCGGTCGAATGCCTGAACCCGACCGGCCTTAAAAAGCGCCTCAGCACGGACGAGATCCTTGATCGGATCAGGCAAATGGCGGCCATGCCGGTTGCCGCAACACGCCTGTTCTATGCCATGCAGAACCAGGTGAAAGCCAATGTCGGCGTCAATGTGTTCGAACCTTCGCGTTATGGCGGTGCCCTCTCCCGCCAGATCTACATTCCCGCAGTCTATGAGTTCGAGGATGACGAGGCGCTGATCGTCGAGACAGAGCTGCCCAATGCCCGTCGCTACTGGAACTTCCAGCTTAACGACCCCTATTTCAACGCAGTCGAATACGTTTACCGGCTGTCCAGTACCAACGGCCACTTTGCCAAGGTCAGCTCGGACGGGAAATTTCGCGGAGTGATCTCGCTGAAAGACCCCGGCGTGCCCAACTGGCTTGATCCGGCGGGCTTCAAACAGGGCACGATCTATGGCCGCTGGTATGATTGCGACAGTCACCCGTTACCCACGTTGAAGCGCGTGAAATTCTCGGAACTCCGCGATCACCTGCCTGCCGATACGCCTACCGTGACACCTGAGGAGCGTGCTGAGGAACTGCGCCTGCGAGTGAAGGCCTGCCAGCGCCGGAGGAGGTGGTAATGCTCGAAGGGTTTGACCTTATCGGCCGCGTAGCCCTCGTCACGGGCGGCGGCACCGGTATCGGCCGCGCAACCGCCCTGCTTCTGGCCGAGCGCGGCGCAGACGTTGCCGTGGCCGGACGTCGGAGCGAGCCATTGGATAAGACGGCGGTAGATATTCGGGCACTTGGCCCCCGTTCCCTGCCCGTTGTGGCAGACGTCAGCACGCATGAAGGTGCGCAGGCGGCAGTCGATGCAGTGGTCGCCGAGTTCGGCAGACTGGACATACTGATCAACAACGCGGGCGGCGCGCATGGCCATGTCGGCCTGTCGAAGATGGACCTCGCGAAATGGGACCGGGACATCCAGCTCAATCTCAGCGCGGCGCAATATTGCGCTCAGGCCGCGCTGCCGCACCTGAAGAAAACCAAAGGCAACATCGTCAATATCTCATCGCTGGCGGGCGTTCATGGCACCAAGGGTGTCGGCGCCTATTCAGCGGCCAAGGCCGGACTGCAGATGCTGACGCGCGTGATGGCTTCCGAATGGGGCGCGACCGGGGTTCGGGTAAACTGCGTAGCTCCCGGCATGACGGCAACCGAAGCGGCACGTGAGGGCTGGGAGAAAAGCGGCTTCGATGCAGCCGGGATCGCCAAGACCGCCTTCCCGCTCGGCCGCTATGGTGAAATGCGCGAAGTGGCACAGATGATCGTATTCTTCGCCAGTGATGCGGCTTCCTACATCACCGGCGAAACTGTTGCGGTCGGCGGCGGTCCGCAGATGGGCGGAATGATTTCGGTCGAAGACTGAGCAGGCATCCCTCCCCGAGACAAACTCGGGGAGGGATTAGTTCAGCCCCAGATCGCGTCTGCTGCCGCGACTGCCTGCGCACCGCGACCGCCCAATTCGGCGGTCAGCAGCTTGAGGCGATAGGTCCAAAGGTGCAGCGGATGCTCCAGCGTCATACCCATGGCGCCAAGGAACTGGTGGTAGTCATAGCCCACCTTCTTCGCCGCTTCCTGAGCATGGAGCGCCGCCAGCGCGGCATCGCCAGCATCACTCGTGCCCGCAGCACGCATGGCCAGCCAATATACGCCATTGGTCAGCACCTGCGCTTCGGAAAGGCGATGGCGCAGAGCCTGGAAAGTCGCGATGGGACGGCCGAACTGCTTGCGTTCCGACACATAGGTCGTGACGCTCTGCAGTGCCGCGGCGAGCAGGCCTGCGGCTTCCGCTGCCAAGGCCACGCGCCATGCACGGCGCAGTTCTTCGGCTGACACGTCGTGACTGCGAGTGTTGGCAGGCACTTCAGTCAGATAGGCTACCGGATATGCGTAGAGCACCTCGTCCCCGGCATCGCGGATCTGCGCCTCGCTTGCCGTGAAACTGCGGACCCCGCTTTCGCCCACGACAACAACTGTTGCGCCGGGCTTCAGGAAGCGCACCGGCTTGCGGAGTTGGCCTTCCTCGACGAGGCAGATTGGCCGGGGAAGTTCTGGATCAAGCAACGGGCGCACCAGCGCCGATGCCGCCGCTTCAATCGCGAACGGCAACCGGGCCAGCTTTTCCGCCACAAGTGCCGCCGTGACAGGGCCAAGCTCAGGCATGGCCGCAACGTCAAGGAACCCACCCTCCACAAGTTCGGCGTCCAGTTCATCGCTGGTCAGCGCAAAGGACGTGTCGTGCATCGGGACCCCGGCATATGGTCGCGTCAGGCTGTCGATGAAATCGAGGATCTGGGTCTGGTCTTCAGAAAGGGACAGCTGCATCAGCGCGGCTCCCGCGGGAGTTGGAGGACATCGGTGGCGATGATGTTCAGCTGGATTTCGGCCGCGCCGGATGCGATGCCGGCAACAATTCCGCGCTGGTGGTGCATCTGCAGGAAGGCTGAATCCCCGGCCAGCGCTTCGGGCACGTACTCGACGATGAACTCACAGACCGCGCGTTCGGCCATCACCGTGGCAAAGCGCGCGGACGAGGATTCTGGACCAATTGTCTGTCCGTCGGCGCGCTTCTGCACGATGGCATAGATTGCCGTCCGTGCCGCTTCGCACAGCGCAGCGCAGCGCGCTGCCTCTGCCTTGACGATATCGCTGGAAAAATCGCCAGCTTCCTTGAGCATCCCAACCGCACGATCCAGCGCCGCACGGGCAAGATGGTAGCGCGGGATGCCCAGGCGCTCGTTGGTCAGTGAGTAACCGATGATCTCCCAGGCCTGGCCTTCTTCGCCAAAGCGCTGGCCGACCGGGACAATGACGTCGTCGAAGAACACTTCGTGGATGTCACCCTCACCGATCAGGCTCGGGATCTGGCGCACCGTGATGCCAGGTGTGTCCATCGGCACCAGCAGAATGGTGATACCCTTCTTCCGATCATCGCTGGTGCGGGTGAGCAGGAAGCAGGTGTCGGCAAGGCCAGCGTAGGATGTCCAGATCTTCTGGCCGTTGATACGGTATTGATCGCCTTCAAGCTCAGCGCGAGTGCGCAGCGAGGCGAGGTCGGAACCGGAATTGGGTTCGGAGAACCCCTGGCACCACAACATTTCGCCGCTGGAAATCTGCGGCAGGTACTTCGCCTTCTGCTCCTCGGTGCCGTACTTCAGCATCGTCGGGCCGATCCAGTTGACGTTCATGTACTGGCCGCCGCGAGGCTCGCCCCATTCCCCCATGACTTCGGCCAGGATCTGCTGTTCCCACGGACCAAGCCCTTCGCCGCCAATTTCCTTAGGCCAATGCGGGAACAACATGCCGTTTTCGGCAAGCTGGCGGCAGAAGCCGCGCGCGAATTCGGTCAGCGCAGGCGATGCCGGGCCGTGCTTTGAGAACTCCTCCCAATCATCGGGCAGCGTTTTCGCCAGGAACTCTTCGATCTTCTGGCGGAAGGCCTGCTGTTCTTCAGTCCATTCGAAATTCATAGCATCCAATGCTCCGGCAACGGCGCTTTCGGCCTCCGCTTCGGGCCCGCGTTAGACAGCATGTCACTTGCAAACAAGGCCGCTTGTGTCGCGGCGGCGATCTTGGCAATTCAGCTTCCGAAGGCCGTGGATGGCGGTGTTGTGGAAGGCAGGGCAGCCATCTGCTCGAAAGCTCGAAGGACCGAAGCCCCGCGAATGGCCGGACTATGCGCGCTGAGTATTGTTTCGATGCCAAGGCTTGCCAGCTTGTCCACCTCGGCCCGGAAAAGGTTTTGATCTACCAGCGATATCCATGGACAGAGTGAAATGTGGTGGAACTTCGCCATGCCCTCTGCCCATAGCGCGCCAGGAATCTGGTCGACCCAGTCCACCGGCTCACCCGGCATGGGCGCGCAGAACGCATCGGAAGCGTAATAGACGCCAGTCGCCGGATCGAACACGCCGCGCGTATAGGGGCTGTCGTAGACCGGCGGGCGGACAGCGCGCAATGTGCGGTCCCCCAGATCGAATGTCTCGCCGCTATCCACCAACCGCATCCGTTCGAACGGAATACCGAACGAAGCCCAGCAGCGCCACGATTCGCCCTTGCTGGTGATCAGCTGGGCGTTGGGGCAACGCTCCAGCGCCTCAAGCAAGTTGCCGGAATGATCGCTGTCATTGTGGGTGATGAATATCCAGCGCACATCTTCAGGAGGGACGAGCGAGAACACGTCCTCGAACCAGTCTTCCCGACTGGTGACCATGCCGGTGTCGACGATGATCGGCTCCGCACCGCGGATGACCATCGAATTTAGATTGGTCCAACTGCCGGCGACCGAAGGCGTGATTGCCCGGATCAGGAACGTGTCCCGGGCAACTTCAAGGGGAAGCTGGCGCTGCCCAGTCTGCGTAAAATCCAGCCCAAGCATTTCCAGGCCGCCTCCCTTTTCCTAGACTACTGGCGCACCGCCCCAACTGCCTCGGGTGCGAGGTAGCGGGTGGTGGAAATACCGCCGTCAACGGCGATCGTCTGGCCATTGACGAAACCGGCCTCATCCGAGCAGAGGAACGCGGCCATATTGGCGATATCAGCGACTGAGCATTCGCCGGTCATTGGCGTCAGCTCGTGATTTGTGCGGCGGAAGAAGTCGAGATCCCAGAACGAATCCGTCATTTCGGTGCGGACTACAGTCGGCGCGATGTAATTGCTGCGCACGCCTTGCGGGCCATATTCCGCTGCCATTGTCTGCATCAGACCGATCAACCCGGCCTTCACCGCACTGTAGGCGCCGCCGCCGGGGGTGCCATAGATGCCCCAGGTGGAGCCGACGAAGAGGATCGACGACCCGCTGCCGAGATGCGGTAGCGCCTCACGGCACAGGCGGAACGGTGCGCGCAGCGAAATCGAGAGCACTTCGTCCAGCATGTCATCGGTAGTGGCATGCACCGGACCGAAGTTGAACGACCCTGCATTGTTCACCACGATGTCGAGTCGCCCGAAAGTGGAAATTGCGTGCTCAACAATCGACTTGGGTGCGTCCTCGGCAGTGATGTCGGCAGCGATGGTGGAGAGCGCAAAGCTGCTCCCGACCGATTCCACCAGCCTGTCCAGCTTGCCCTGATTGCGGCCGGTGGCGACGACCTTTACGCCCCTCGCACCCAGCTTGCGGACGATACCCTCACCAATGCCGCCACCACCGCCGGTGACGATCGCAACCTTACCTTCGATCACTTGGAATCTCCCTTAATCAAGCGCGCTGGTTGCCAGAGCGCTCGGCAATGTCGTTTGCTGCGACGTATGCGAATGTCATGGCCGGACCGATGGTTGCACCGGCACCCGGATATGTATCGCCGAACGGCGTGCCCGAGTTGTTGCCAGCAGCGTAGAGGCCGGGAATCGGCTTGCCCTCACCGTCCAGCACCCGAGCGCGTTCGTCACAGCGGACCCCGCCCTTGGTACCAAGGTCGCCGTTGTTGATCGGCACTGCATAGAAAGGCGCAGTGTCGATTGGGCCAAGGTTCGGGTTGGGCGTGACGCTGGGATCGCCAAAGAACTGGTCATAGACGTTCATGCCGCGACCGAACTCAGGATCGACCCCGGTCTTGGAATACTCGTTCATGTTAGAGACGGTCTGCCGCAACGCATCGACCGGAACCTTAATCTTGCGGGCCAGCTCATCGATCGAGTTGGCGCGGAAGACATAGTGATCCCACCAATCCGCAGGCACCTTGGCCTCTGGCGTGTGCACGGTGGGCATCAGGCCGCCGGCGCTGAACTTCTTGCGGAACTTGGCGTCGAAGATCAGCCAGCACGGCATGTTGGCGCCGGTCCTCAGGTGATCCGCAACCATCCCTTGGCCGAACTGGTCGTAACCGCACGCCTCGTCGACAAAACGCACACCGTTGCGATTGACGCAGACGCTCCACGGACGACCCACGTCAAAGGCGGCCTGATGGATTTCGTGGAAGTTCGAAGCCCCCTTCATCGGCAGCGTCATGGTGGGTATCCACCAGCCCTGCTCCATGTGCTCCAGCGATGCGCCGACCTTTTCCGCTGCCAGCAACGCCTCGCCGCGGTTGGCATCCTCTGGCGAAGACGAGTGGCGGGTGTAGCCGGGCACCGGGAAATAGCGGTCGCGCAGTTCCTGGTTCCACTCGAATCCGCCAGCGGCCAGCATGACGCCATGCCGCGCGTTGATCGTGTACTTCCGGCCGAAATTGCTGACTTCCACGCCTGTAACGCGACCCGTGTCGTCGGCGAGGATATTCTCCAGCTTGGTCTCAAGCCGCAGTTCGACGCCGCGCTTGAACACCTGCTTGTAGACAGAGCCCATCAGCGCCGCGCCCTGAGTGAAGCGCCTATCACGGTGGGAAACGCCGCGGGTCGAACGATCAGCCCAATAGCGCGTGATGATCTTGGCCGCGACACCGCGCCAGCCCTTGTTCTGCATCATAAGGGCAAAGGTTTCGGTCAGGTCCATCGAATACCGGCCGAACAGCTTGAAGCGATTGTACTGCTCGCGCATCAAGGCATAGCGGTCATCGCCCAGTTCGCGGCCGTCGAAGGTCGGCACGACAACCGAGCGGTCAGCACGAGCGCCCGGCCTGTCGGGCATGTAATCCGGCCAAGCCGCCGCCATCAGGTCAACGCCCGTGCCTTTCAGGTAGTGCGCCATCTTCGGCGCCTCATCCACGAAAGCCTCAAGCCGTGCGCGATTGACTGGCTTTCCGATGGTGTTGTCGAGATATTCCAGCGCCGCCTCGCGGCTGTCGCCCTTGTCGCCATCAAGCTGGTGGTTCGGAATCCACATCACGCCACCCGAAGTCGCGGAAGTGCCGCCAAACTTGTGCGCTTTTTCAATGATGATCGCCGTCAGGCCGTGATCGGCGGCGCGCAGGGCAGCCATGGCGCCGGCCGAACCGGAACCCACAACCACCACATCATAAGTCTCGTTTTCCTGCACCCGACCCCTCCCGGCTTGTAAGCGCGCTTGAGCGCCTCTATCGGCGCTTCGTTACCTGTCCGGAATGACCGGCAGGGAATACCAATTTGTTCGAGCCTGCGTTCGGCTGCAAGTACCGATTGCGCCGCGCCGCGCAGGCGACCAATGCGGCCCCTCATTCGAATGGGATGGGTAATGAGCGAAACGAATTTTGTAGCGGTTGCAAAGCTTGAAGAAGTGCCTGCGGGTTCGAAGAAGCTCGTGGAAGTGAACGGCGCGCCGATTCTGTTGTGCCACACGGCCGACCGGATCTTCGCGGTAACGAATATCTGCAGCCATGCGGAAGAGGCGCTGGATTGCGGCCGTATGCGCAATGGCTGGATTGCCTGCCCGGTGCATGGCGCGCGCTTTGACCTTGAGACGGGCCAGCCAATGAACCCGCCCGCAACGCTGCCGCTCAAGACGTACGAAGTGCGCATTTCCGGCGACACTATAGAGGTTGCAGTCTGAACCGCTTCGCTGTGGCGCTGAGCCGCGTCAAAGGTCTTTCCTACAATCCCGTTCCTGTGCAAGAGGCCGCGCATGGCAAGTGACTCTCATCTTGATAGCCTCCGGGCAGAAGTCCGCAGTTGGCTCGCCGCAAACGCCCCGAAGGACTGGCGCGGCGCCAGCACGCATCAGGATTTCTTCAAGTCCCAGCGCGCGTGGTTCCTGAAGCTGGTCGAAGGCGGATACGCAATCCCGCACTGGCCCGCAGAGTGGCCCGGCGGCGGCCGCACCCTTGCCGAGCAAAAAGTCATTTACGAGGAACTGGCATCGGCCGATTGCCCGCGCCTGCTGCTCTCCTTCGTTTCGACCTTCCACGCCTTTGCGACGCTCCACGAATGCGCGACCGAGGAACAGAATCAGCGGTACATGCCGCGCATTCTCGAAGGCGAAACGTGGTGCCAGGGATTTTCCGAGCCCAACGCCGGTTCCGACCTTGCCGCACTCAAGACCAAGGCAGAGCTGGTCTCGCGCCCGGATGGCGACGTCTACGTCGTCAACGGCCAGAAGGTCTGGTCGACCATGGCGCAATATGCCGACAAGTGCCTGCTGCTGGTCCGCACCAGCAGCGATGGGCCAAAGCAGGCGGGCATCACCTACCTGCTGATGGACATGAAGGCGCCCGGCGTTTCCGTCCGCCCAATCCACCAGATCCAGGGCGACGAGGAATTTGCCGAAATCTTCCTCGACAATGTGGAGATTCCCGTCAGCGAGCGCGTCGGTGCAGAAGGCGCCGGCTGGGCGGTGGCACAGGCAACCCTGTCCTCCGAACGCGGCCTGACGCTGATGGAATTGTCCTATCGGCTGCGCGGCGCGCTTTCCCGCGTCGCAAAGCTGATCCGCGACCACGGACACGAGAACGATCAGGGTGTGCTGCGCGATTTCGGCGAGTTGGTGACACAGGTGGATGTTGTTTGCGCGATTGCCGACCAGTTCCTCGACAACCGCATCAAGGGGGTTGAGAACGTTGGCGACGCCTCCGTGGTCAAGAACTCCTACAGCCGCGCCCTGCGGGCCTATTCGCTGCTGGGCGTTCGCCTCGGCGGCATGGACGAGCAGTATCTGGGGCCGATCACTTTCGGCGATCTCAACACCGGCAACTGGATGGCAGACTTCATGAACTCCTACGCCTGGACCATCGCCGGGGGCAGCGAGGAAGTGCAGCGCAACATCATCTCCGAGCGCATGCTGGAAATGCCGCGCGAACCGAAGAACTGGGTGCTCTGACATGATCGAGCTCAACGAACTTACCGACGCCGCGCAGAAGGCGTTTCCCGCGGACAAGCTTTCGCCAGCGCGCGATGCGAGCTGGACCTTGGCCGCCGAAATGGGCTGGCTGATGATCCGCGTGCCAGAGGGAGACGACGGCCTTGGACTTGGCCGCGATGCCTCGACCGCAATCCACTACGAAATGGGCCGCGTGCTCTCTACCGCGCCGCTGATCCCGGCGCAGCTGGGCCTGCAAGCGGTGATTGCCAGCGAGAGCCTTGCCGACCGCGCGGGCTGGATCGAGCGGCTTGCGTCCGGTGAATATGCGCCGCTGCACATGCTGCCGGCCAAGCTGACTGCGAATGCTGACGGTTCGGTTTCCGGCACGATCAGCGGTGTGTTCGATGCCGACATGGCTGTGGCAATGGTCGCGAAGCTCCCTGATGCATATGCACTGGTACCGCTCGAGGCGCCCGGTGTTTCGATGGTGGAGCGCCCGATCTGGGATCTGAGCCGCCGCCTGTTCGACGTGGTGCTTGATGGTTACAAACCTGACGTAGCGAATGTGCTGGCAGCAGGTGAAGCCGCCAAGGCCCTGCACGATACCCTTTCCCCTGAAGCTCACATCGCGCTTGCTGCCGATTGTCTTGGTGGGGCAACCGCCGCGCTCGACATGACGGTCGAGTACGCGAAGATACGCAAGCAGTTCGACCGCCCGATCGCCATGTTCCAGGCGCTGAAGCACCGCGCAGCTGACCTGAAGATCAAGATTGTCGCCGCAGAGGCCCTGCTGTGGAACCGTGTTCGCGATGAGGAGGCGACCGGCACCCAGCTTGGTGCACTCAAAACGCTGGCCGCAGAAGTCTATCAGTTCGTGACCGAGGAAATGATCCAGTTTCACGGCGGCATCGGCCTGACGGACGAACATCCGTGCCACCTGTTCATGAAGCGGGCGATGCTCAACCTTCAGCTTTGCGGTTCGCCTGACTACTGGAACGAACGGACCGGACGCGAGGCTCTGGAGGCTCTTGCCTGAAATCGCCCGGACGGCGTCCGGGTAATTGCGCTTGAGGCAGTTCGGGTTCAGCTTCTCCCCGTTTGAATAAAACGGGGAGAGCGCCATGAATGCGCCGACTTCACATAACGACAAGATAGTCGATCAGCATACGCAGCAGGCACCCGCCTATGCCGCGCTGACCCAGAGCATGGCGACGGATCGCAGCGCCGCCCTGCGTGCAATTACCGGTGCCGGGCCTGACGATGACCTGCTGGACCTTGCATGCGGGCCCGGCTCACTGACGCTTGACCTTGCGCCGCATGTCGGCAGTGCAACCGGGCTGGACCTGACACCGGCCATGCTGGAGCAGGCCCGCGCCGCACAGGAAAAGCTTGGGATCGAAGGCGTGAATTGGACCCAGGGCGATGCGGCCGCCCTACCCTTTCCAGATAATGCCTTTTCACTCGTGACATCCAGCGCCGCGTTCCACCATTTTGACGATCCGGCAAAAGTGCTGTCCGAGATGGCGCGTGTCTGCCGCCCGGGCGGGCGCGTCGTGGTGATGGATGTGACGCCTGAGGCCGGCAAGACCGCGGCCTATGACCGCATGGAGAGAATGCGCGATCCATCGCACGGCCACGCCCATAGCATTGATGAACTGGTCGCTATCGGGGACAGTCTGGGGATGACGGAGCCTGTTACCCGGACCCGCATGACCGGGCCGATGCCCTATGAGGCAGTCCTGGCTACATCCTTCCCGGAGGACCACAGCCGCGAAGAACTGCTGGCCCTGATGCGTGAAGATGCAGAAGCGGGTGAGGACCGACTGGGCTTCAAGGCGGAATTTGCCGACGGAAAGGTGCTTGTGACCTATCCGATGTCCACGCTGGTCTGGATGATGTCCTGACCCATCAAACCCATCAAAAGCAAATGCCGGCGCCCAAGCTCCACTTGTGAGACTTGGACGCCGGCATTGCTTGTCGTCGTCGCCCAACCTTGAACCAAGGCAGGGCACTCCCGGCCTAATCAACCGCGAGCGACGAGTTCCTTTACACTGGCCACGATGTCGGCCGGTTGGACCAGGAAGGCGTCTTCCAGGACCTTGGCAAACGGTACCGCACAGTACGGCGCGCCAAGTCGGCGCACCGGCGCCTTCAGCTTGCCGAACAGTTCTTCCTGAATGGTCGCAGCAATTTCAGCGCCCGGACCGAAGGAGCGGACCGCCTCATGCACGACGACAGCACGGCCGGTCTTTTCGACCGAGGCGAGGACGGTGTCCTTGTCCCAGGGAGAAACCGTGCGCAGGTCGACGATTTCTGCCGAAATGCCGGCCTCGGCCAATTCAGCTGCCGCCTGATAGCAAGCGAACATCATCGACGAGTAGGAGACAAGCGTCACGTCGGTACCCTGCATCGGCACGCTGGCCTTGCCGAGCGGGATCGGACCCTGGTTCGGATCGATCTCGCCGGGGGCGAACAACGTCTTGCCGGTCTCGATGAAAATAACCGGATCAGGATCCTGAATCGCCGAGAGCATCAGGCCCTTGTAGTCAGCCGGGTTCGACGGCGCGACCACCTTGATGCCTGCCGTGTGGCAGAACCATGCTTCGAGATGGTCGGCATGCTGGCCGGCGGTCTGGAAGCCGGCACCGGTCAGGGTACGAATCACCAGCGGAACCTGGCTCTGCCCGCCCGACATGAAGCGAAGCTTTGCCGCGTGGTTGACGATCATGTCCATGGCCACGGTGGTGAAGTTCATCAGCATGATCTCAGCCACCGGCTTGTAACCGCCCATGGCCGCGACAATTGCCGCGCCGATGATCGACTGCTCGGCGATCGGGGTCGAGCGCACGCGCAGGTCACCGAACTTGGCGGAAAGACCACGCGTCGTGCCCATCACGCCGCCGCCTTCACGGTCGGCAACGTCTTCGCCGAATACCAGGACCTTGGGGTCCTTTTCCATGGCTTCGAACAGAGCGGCAGAAACGGCCGCCTGGCCGGTCATCTTGACCTTTTCAACGGTGTCGGTGCTCATGCCGGAATCTCCTCGGCAAATACGTCGCGGCGCAATTCGTCCACGGACGGGGGTTCGCTGGCGGTACCAAAATCGATGGCGTCCTGAACTTCCGCCTCAATCTTGGCCTGCAGTTCAGCGAGTTGCTCTTCGGTGGCGATGCCAGTGTCGATCAGCTTCTGACGGAAGCGCGGCAGCGGATCGGCCGCAATTGCCGCGTCCTTTTCTTCCTTGGTCATATAGGTATCGGCATCGCCGAACACGTGACCGTGGAAACGGAAGGTCATGCATTCAAGCAAGGTCGGGCCTTCGCCGTTGCGGGCGCGCTCGATTGCTGCATGGGCGTGGGCGTACATGTCGAACGGATCGTTGCCGTCCACAGTGTAACCGGGCATGCCATAGCCAATGGCGCGCTTCGAAATCTGATCGACCGAGGTACCGTTCTCGTAGCGAGTATGCTCGGCAAAGCGGTTGTTCTGGCAGACGAAAATCACCGGTAGCTTCCACACCGAAGCAAGGTTCAGGGCTTCATGGAAGGCACCAATGTTTGAAGCGCCGTCACCAAAATAGGCGATCGTCACCTGCTTGCTGCCGTCAAGCAGCGCGGCCCAGCCGAAGCCGTTGGCGATCGGCATGGACGAACCGACGATGCCCGTCGTGACCATCACACCGGTTTCCGGGTGGGTAAGGTGCATCGGACCGCCCTTGCCCTTGCAGGTGCCGTCGACGCGGCCCATGATCTCCGCCCATAGCGGGCGCAGCGGCATGTCCTTGGCGACCATGTCGTGGATGCCACGGTAGATCGTGCAGATCTTGTCGTCGTTGTTGAGCAGGTTCGAGATCGTCGAGGGAATCACTTCCTGACCGCGCGCCGAATAATACGGGGCGGTGATACGACCGCGGCGAATCTGCGTGCGGGTTGCATCGTCGTTACGCTCAATCCGCACCATGCGGCGGTAGATATCGAGCTGAGTGGCAGCGTCGGGAGACGCTCTATTTGCTAGGGTCTGGCTCATGGTTCCTCTCTCGAAAACCTCCGTCATCTGAAAATTGAACACATGTGCAGTACTCACCCTGTCGAAGGTTGCAAGGTCAGTTCATCGGGCGGGCGTTTTTTCCGCCTCAAGCCGCTTTATTGCGAGTTCCTTGACAGTGCTGGCCTTCACCTTCTCGTTGCCGGTGAGTGCATAGTGCTCGTCGGTGAAGAACAGGATGCGGCGGGGAATCTTGAAGCTGGCGATCTCTGCCTTGAGAAATGCGCCGATCTCGCCGTCCGACAGTTCCACACCATCGACCGGGACGATGCAAGCCACAACCATCTCACCCAGCAGGTCATCGGGGACGCCGACCGTCTGGGTGCGCTTTACTCCGGGAAAACGAGCGATCACGTCATCGACTTCCAGCGGAGAGACATTCGCGCCGCCCGTCTTGATCATGTCGGTCAGGCGGCCTTCCCAGAAGAACCGCCCTTCGGCATCCAGTCTTCCGCCGTCGCCGGTGCAGTAGAAACCTTCGCCGTCAAAGCATTCCTCTGGCGCCTTGCCGAGATAGCCGGTCATCAACGTCGGCCCCTTGATGCACATCTCGCCGCGCTCACCCAAGGGAACCGGCTTGCCTGTCAGCGGATCGACGATCTTCAACGTGTTGCCCGGAAGCGGCCTGCCAAAACTGCCAGCATAGCGTTCCGGCGGCGTATCGGCGCTGAAGGACGTGCAGATCGTCATGGTTTCCGTGGTGCCGAATGACATCGGCACATCCCAATCGGTATCCACCGTAGGGTGCTGCCAGATCTGCTCTCCCCGAGTGATGTATTTCAGGCTGGAAAGGTCGGCGCTTTCCCAGTTCGGAGCAGCCAGCAACCGCGCCCACTGGTGGGGGCGGCCGTTGATGAAGCTGATCTTCTCCGCCTCGATGAGTGACAGCGCCTCTGCCTCATCGAAATAGCGTTGCAGGATTACGGCGCCCCCAGTCGAAAGCGCCGCGCCCAAGACCATGCTGACATTGCCGGACCAGAAGAAGCCGTTGCCCGTCCAGCTTCGCACCGGTTCGCACATCGCGAAGACGCGCGGCCAGCGCCACCATTGGATAGCGAACGAGCGCTGCGCATGGGCGATGCCCTTCTGAAGGCTGGTCGTGCCGGACGAGAAGAAGATGCCTCCCGGATCGGTCGGATAGACGCAATCGGCGCGGGCGTAGACCAGCGCGTCGTCAAGGCCTGTCCCGTGCGACAGAAAGGCGTGCCAACCCTCAATTGCACCGCCAATATTCGCCTCGGCGAGCTCTTCGCCTCCGGGTACGCCTCCCAGCGCGACCAATCGCTGCAAATAGGGAAAGCGATTGGACGCAAGGCGTCCGGGTTCGGCCGTGGCAATCCCCGGCTCCAGCTCGCACAGCATGTCGCGGAAGTCCTTTTTCAGCACCCGCTGTTCAAGCAGCAGGACAGAGACTTCCGAGGCTTTCACCAGGTAGTCGAGTTCCGGAAGCGTCGAGAAGGTGCTCAGCGCCACCGGCACGCCGCCTGCCAAGGCTATACCGAAGAGTGAGGCCAAAAACTCCGGCCGGTTGGTCATCAAGATACCGACCCGAGCCTGCGCGCCTAGCCCGCAAGCAACCAATGCCTTCGCCACTTCCATCGAGCGGGCGAGGAGATCGTCATAGCTCCACGAAATGCGCTGGTCGCCGCTCCGCAGGACCAGTGCCTCCCGCTCGCCATAGCGGCCGACTACATCGCGCAGGTATCCCGCGATCGTCAGCGCACCAATGCCGGGCTCTTCTTCAAGCGGAATGCCGTGCGCAATCGAAAGCTCAGTCACTCTATCCCCTCCCGCGGGCGGAAACTTTCTAGGCATCCTAACCACGGGCCGGGCACATTCCTACCGGAGCAGAACGCGCGTGGCTGGCCAGTCACATCCATGGGCCGTTGCAGGCAAGCAGCGCGCCGGTCTAAGGACACCGACACAAAAATCGGGAGAGCATGATGAAGTGTGCGGTGCTGCAAAGTGGCAAGGGGATCGAAACGCTCAGAGTTGTCGAGCAGGATGTCCCCCAGCCCGGCCCCGGCGAAGCATTGGTGCGGCTCCATGCTGCAACACTGAACTTTCGCGACATCATCATGGCGAAAGGCCTGATCCCCGGTATCGCCAAGGAGCCGGAGCTTGTGCCGCTTTCCTGCGCTGCGGGCGAAGTCGTATCCACGGGAAGCGATGTAACGCGCGTGAAGGCTGGCGACCGCGTCATGCCGATCTTCGCGCTGGGCTGGCTGAGCGGACCTCAGAACAGCATGGAAATGCTGGGCGGTTCAGTGGACGGCGTGGCGCGGCAGTATGTGACATTTCCTGCGGAAAGCCTTTGCCACATTCCCGATGAGATGGGCGATCTCGACGCTGCCACCCTGACCTGCGCGGCTCTTACCTCATGGTCAGCATTGACGGCATTCCGCCCCTTCCAGCCCGGCGAATGGGTACTGGCCCACGGCACCGGAGGCGTTTCCATCGCCGCGTTGCAGTTCGCCAAGGCGATGGGCGGCAATGTCATCATCACCTCGTCCTCCGACGCCAAGCTCAATCGCGCGCGGTCGCTGGGGGCTGACATCACGATCAACTATAGCAGCACCCCCGATTGGGACGCAGCGATCCGTAAGGCGATGGGTGGCGCCAAGGTGGCGAACGTCATCGACACGGTCGGCGAAGTACAATTCGACCAGAATGCCTCTCTGCTGATCGAGGGCGGCCAGCTTTCAGCCATCGGCATGCTGGGATCAGACTTCAGCTGGACGCGGCAAAGTCCCGGCGTAAACATTGCCCCCATCGCTGTCGGCAACCGCGAGCAGCACGAGGCAATGACTGCCTTCATGGTTCAGCACGGCATCAGGCCGGTTGTGGACGTAGTCTATGATCTCGACCGGATTCAGGATGCCTATCGCTGCCTTGAAGCTGGCAAGTTCTTCGGCAAGGTCGGCGTCAACTTGCTTTGATCGCCCTGATCTTGTCAGGTTCAAGCACCTTGAAGATCGCATCGCCGGAACCGACGGTGCGATCCCCCGACTTCACCAGCCCGCGCACGAAAACCATTTGTGAGGTTCGCCGCACCACTTCGGGCTGACAGGTGATAAGCTCGCCCGGCTTCGCCGCGGCGACGAAATGGTACTGGAGCTGCGCGGTCACGCAGTGCGCAGCCCCCAGTTCATCCGCGACGGCAAGGCCAAAGGCGATGTCGGCAAACGTCATCATCGCGCCGCCATGGACGATGCCCATGTGATCGTTCTGCGCGCGCTCATCAACGATCAGACACACGGTCCGCGCGCCCGGTGGCCCCTTCATCCAGGTCTCCCCGATCAGGGCAGAGAACTGCCTTGTAGGCAGGCGTTCCCACCCCTCTGCGGCAAGGGTCGCGCTATCCATTGATCCGGTCCGCTCAGAGAGATTGGTTGCCGATACCCGCCGCGTGCTTGGCAGCGATCCAGCCGAAAGTCATCGACGGACCAACGCTGGCGCCCGCGCCCGGATAGACCTTGCCCATCGGGGACGCGGTCGAAACGCCCGTGGCATAGAGGCCTTCGATCGGCGTTCCATCACCCTTCAGCACGCGCGAGTTGATGTCGGTCACTACGCCGCCATAGGTACTGACGTCGCCCGGTACGACATCGACCGCATAGAACGGCCCCTTGTCGATACGGCCAATGGTACGGAACTGCTTCTCGCGCCGCGGATCGCCAAGGAACCCGTCGTAGTCACGTTCGCCGCGGTGGAAGTCCTCGTCCACGCCCTTGTCGACAAACGCATTCCAGCGATCGACGGTGGCCTTCAACGTTGCAGGATCGACGTTGATCTGCTCGGCAAGGCCTTCGATGGTGTCGGCTCCCTTCAGATAGCCGGTTTCGCGCCACTTGACGGGGATCTTGCCCTGACCGCCGCTCGCAAGCGGATAGAGATCAAGATACTGGCGGTCGAAGACTGCCCAGCTCGGCACTGCAGGCACGGTTTCGTTCCGCCGGACCATCCGCTCGCAGTATTCCTCGTAGGAACCGCCCTCGTTCAGGTAACGAACGCCCGATTGATCGACGAGGATCGCATGGGGCTTGGCAGTGATCGACTGTGCGCCCGGCGCGACGTAATCATCTTCCCAACCGGGAGCGCGGGTCATCTGGAAGCCGACCATCTGATCCATCTGCGCCAGGACGCCGCCGTGGCGCTCCATCTCGCGGTGCATGTCGCCGGTATCGCTTTCATTGGTCATCGACCATTCGGCGCGGGTGCCCGGCATGTACTTGTCGCGCATTTCCTGGTTGCGGGCAAAACCACCTGCATTGACGAGCACACCCAGATTTGCGCCAACGCGCCACGGCTTTCCATCCCTGGTCGCTACCACGCCGACGACCTTGCCATTCTCGATGATCAGTTCAGACACCGGGGTCTGGAGACGGATATCGACGCCGGCCTTCAGGTTAGCCTTCAGCATGCGTCCCTGCAGTGCAGCACCGGCCGTGACCCAGCTTTTGCCAGTCAGCTTGCCCGCCACGATCTTGCTGCCGACCTTGGCAAAGAAGCCGAGCTTCTTGGCGGTCGTCATGAACGGCAACTTCATGCCCTCGTCGAGCAGCGCCGGCACCTCAAGAAATCCCTTGCGCAGCTTCGGCGCCCAATCTCCAAGTTCGTTCTTGTTAAACGGCTCGGCAACGATGGTCCGGCTGGTCTTGCAGCCGCCGGGAAGCTCGTCGTAATAGTCCGGCCAGAACACCGAACCGCGCCGCAGTTCCACGCCCTGGTTTACCAGGAACTCGATCATCCGGCGCCCCTCAGTGATATAGGCCAGCCGCTTTTCATGGCTTGTGCCCGGCGCGTCACTGTCATCGCCAACCACGGAATCTAGGTAAGTGATGCCCTTCTCGGTGCTGTCCTCACCCGGTTCCATGAAGGGGTTGTTCGGCAGCCAGATCACGCCGCCCGACTTGCAGGTGGTGCCGCCTGCATAGGGCGACTTCTCAAGGATGACGACCGACTTGCCCGCCTTGCGCATCAGCAGGGCAGAGCTCATCGAACCACCGCCGCAGCCAACCACGACCCAGTCAAAGGTCTCGTCGAATTTCGCCATCAAAGCCTCTCCAATTTCACGCCCGCGGCGACAGACATGCTGCGCGCCTGTTCGGCGCGCGATACAAGCCGAAGATGGCCAGCCATGCAAGCGGGCGAGTGCGACCTTTGCCCAGCGGTCCAAATGCTCGCTCTGGCGATGCAAATTGCGCTGGCACGATATCGACAAGACATTATGAGTTCGCGCCGACAGGAGAGACTTGCCGATCATGACCGACACCCTTCCCGAGTTGCCGAAGCTGCGCACCATCGAATTGTCCCGCGAAGGACGCCTGCTGCGCATCACGATGAACCGGCCCGATGCGTTGAACGCCATCAACCTGGATCTGCATGACGACCTTGCCGATGCGCTGTGGTTCGCGCAGGGCGATCCGGGATCGGACGTCATTCTATTCACCGGCGCAGGCCGCGCATTTTCAGCTGGCGGCGACCTTGATCACATCGCCAACAGCGCCGCCAATCCGCACCTGTTCGATCACGAAGCGCGGATGGCGAAGCGGATCATCTTCACGCTGCTCGACATCGACAAGCCGGTGATCTGCCGCATGAACGGCCACGCGGTCGGCCTCGGGGCGACGTTGGCGCTGATGTGTGACATCATCTTCGCAGCAGAGGGTGCCAAGATCGGCGATCCGCATGTTGGCATCGGCCTTGTGGCGGGTGACGGCGGCGCCGTGATCTGGGCTCAGCGTATCGGTCTTGCCCGGGCGAAAGAATACCTCTTCACCGGCGACGTGCTGACAGCACAAAAGGCGGCGGAGATCGGCCTGATCAACCACTGCCTTCCGGCTGATGAACTGGACGGCGCAGTCGACGCTTTCTGCCAGCGCCTGCTCAACGGCGCGACGGGCGCGATCCGCGCCACCAAGGTGCTTACAAACCTCGAACTCAAGCGGATTGCCACCGCCGTGATGGACGCCGGTATTGCCCTTGAATCGGTGAGCGTGCGCAGCGCAGATCACCTGGAAGGCATCGCCGCGCTGCGCGAGAAGCGTAAGCCGGTTTTTGGGAAGAAGCCTTAAGGCCCCTCATCCAACTTCGGCTAGGCCGCACGCGACCAAGCCTTCGTATTCTTTTCCCACTGGGAGAAGGATACGAAGGCTTGCTGCGCAGCTGCTAGCGGAACTGGATTAGGGTTTGCCATCAACCCCTTACGCGACAACCTTGTCGCCATACTCGACAAAGAATGCCGTGTACGTCGTCGACATGTCCGACGAATCCGTCTGGGTCATCTTGCCGCTGGCGGCAGCCTCTCCCATCGCGCCGAGCACTGCCGCCGGATCGTCGCATTCAAAATCATAAATCGCCAGCCACTGATTCGGATCGGCCCCCATCAACTTAGCAACAAGCTGATAGCGCTGGGCGCTCTGCCCGCCGGGAAGCGAAAGAATCTCGGGAAGATGTACGTTCTGGTACCAGTCATGGAATTCAGCTTCTTTGCCGGCAACCGGAGTCGTGAGAGCGATGAGCTTGCATTTGGCCATGTGGCATCCTCCTGAATCGATTTTTCCCAACCACCATCGGCAATTGCCCGCGCCGATGCAAGTGACTTGCCGCTGCAACATGATTGGGTCATGCTGTGGATGACAGGGGCGGAGAGGATGACCATGGCCACCCTTGCACCCACGCTTGATTTCACGCGCTTTTCGGTTTCACCCCTGACGCCAAGGATCGGAGCGGAGATCGATGGAGTCGATCTGACGCGTGACCTTCCGGATGAGACCATAACCCAGATACGGCAGGCCCTGCTCACGTATAAGGTGATCTTCTTCCGCGATCAGGACATCTCGCAGGAACAGCATATTGCCTTTGCCCGGCGCTTTGGTGATCTGGAAATCCATCCGATGACGCCGAAGGACCAGCCGAATCCTGAGGTATTTCACCTGACCGCCCGACCCAGCATGGCGCGCGGCGCAAACGTCTGGCACTCGGACGTCACCTGGCGGGAAATTCCCTCGCTCGGTTCTGTCCTGCGCGCCCGCGTGATGCCTCAGGTTGGCGGAGACACCATGTTTTCCGATATGGTCGCCGCCTACGAAGGTCTTTCGCCTGCCATGAAGGAATGGCTCTGCACGCTAAACGCCGTGCATGACGGCGGCATCTTTGGGACGATCAAGGGCGAGACCGAAGACAGCTTCCGCGAACTTTATCCGCCGCAGGAACACCCGCTGGTACGCACGCACCCGGAAACGGGTGAGCGGGCGCTTTACGTCAACAGCGCGTTCACTACTCACGTTGTCGGGCTGAGCAAAAAGGAAAGCGACTGGCTGCTTGACCACCTCTATTCACAGGCGTCGATTCCCGAATACCAATGCCGGTTCCGCTGGAAAGTGAACTCAATCGCGTTCTGGGACAATCGCTCGTGCCAGCACTATGCCGTAGCCGACTATTTCCCGGCCCCGCGCGCGATGGAGCGGGTCACCGTAATTGGTGACCGCCCCTTTTTCGCAGCAGATAGCTGACAATCGCTTACTGGAGCAGCTCGCTGCCGCCCGATACCCGCTCAAACGCATCCTGCGACACATCGCCACACTCACCGCGGAACTCGCGCGGGTTCACCTTGAACACGCGCTTGAACATGCGGGAGAAGTGCGCCGGGCTCTTGAAACCGACGCCGTACGCAATCTCGCTGATCGAAATATCGCGCGGATCAGAGGTGGACAGCCAGTTGCGAGCCTTCTCCAGCCGCTGCTCCCACACCAGTTCAGAGAAGGAAGTGCCCTTCAGCCGAAGCAGGAACGAGAGATAGCGCGGCGAAATGCCGCAACCCTTGGCGACCATCGCCGTCGAAAGCTGCGGGTCGGACAGGTGGACCTCGATGTACCGCAGCACATCCTCCAGCCGCCGCTCTGCAATGGTCTGGCGAACGGGAATCGCATCCTCGCTGGCACGAACCGCGTTGCCTATGATCGTCAGCGCGGTTTCCACCAAGGTCCGTGCAGATTCCGCGCCCAGCGATCCTTCATCTTCAAACACGTCGGTAAAGATGTTCTCTGCAATGGCGAGTTCAGGACGTTCGACCGGAATGAACAGACCGTTGCCGAAATCATGCGGAATATGCGCGCGCAGGATATGCGTCGGCACAGTCACGTGCAGAAGCTCATGCACCGAATCCGCATCGGTTTCGCACTCGATCAGGAACGGCGACATGGAGCGTGTGATGGCGAAATCGCCCGGCACAGCAACCTTGTTGCCGCACTGGTTCGAGAAGGCGAGCTTGCCGTGCTTTACGAACCACAGGATGCACATGTCCGTAGCATCTTCGCGGATATGCTGGCGGGTGCGGCGGAAGAACAGGTTCGTCGCCGACCGTTGCTTGATGATCGAGATCGGGCCGACGGCTTTTCGCTCGGCCCGTACGTCGATGACGGAGGCGTCCTCTATCCAGAAGTCGCCGCGGTAGTATTCCTGGTCCCGCTCACCCCGGAAGCTCTGCTGGCACTCCCGAAAGTTGCGCTTGTCAAAGGAGAACAGTGTCTCCGCCATGTTGCAATCTCCCGCCGGGGCAACGCGCACCGCGCAGCCCTCTCTTTTTGGTTGGAGAAGAATAAGAAAATGCGCGGGCCACGCCATGCAGCCCGCGCATTGCTATGAACACTTGGCGCAAAAAATTGCGCGTGCAGTCAACTCTCAGCCTTCACGGCCCTTCTTGGACAAGCGCCATTCGGGTGGATAGTTGAGGTCATTACCCTTCACGACTTTGCCGATGCCCTGCTGGAAGGTGCTGTCCTTGCCCAGGTTGACGTCATTTGCGCCGTCATCCTTCATGAGCGGAAGCATGCCTTCGAGCCAGCCGGTCAGTAGGCTGCCGAAATACTCGCCGCGATACTGCTTGTATGCCTCGATGAAGGTTTTCTGGGCGACAACCACGTCAGTCGGCCGGGTTATGGCGCAAGCGTTGGCGTACTTTGCAGTCTCCGCCTCAAGCTGGTCACGCGGGACCACGCTGTTGACGAAGCGGTTGGCCGTGAACATCTCCTGCGCCGTGAACGGGCGGCCGGTGAACAGCATTTCGCTGAAGGCGCGCAGGCCCACTGTCTCTAGCCACTGCCACATGCGCGGGCCCCAGCCGGCATAGCGGAACGAAGGATGGCCGAAGAGCGCATCGTCCGACGACACGATGATGTCGGCGTCGGCGCACTGATAGAAGTGCCAGCCATAGCAATAGCCCTTGGCCTCGATGATGCTGACCTTCTTGAATTCCTGCAGCGGACGGTTGCCCGAACGTGCCTTGGCATAGAAATCAGTCAGGCCATGCAGGTAGCGATAGCTGCCCGGCGGCGGATACTTCACGTCCGGATCGTCAATCTCAAGGTCGACAAGGAAGCTGTCTCCTTCCTTCGGGCTCAGGTACAGGTCGCCATGCTCATCAAGGTCGCCGCCGCTGCCCAGGTTGTCCCCTGCACCGCGGATGACCAGCACCTTTACGTCGTCGTCAATGTTCGCCTTGTGCACCAGTTCGCCAAAGCGCGAGCGCATGCCGATGGTGGCAGTGTTGTGCTTGTCCAGCCGATCGAAAGTGATCGTGGCAATCTTGGTAGCCTTGTCCTTTTCATAAAGGACATGCTTTTCCGCTTCCTTCTTCAGGTCCGCGATGGTGACCATTTTCCTCTCCCGTTTAGTTGATGCCGCCGACTGCCATAGGTGCGGCGCGGGGTATTGGCATTTGGTGCAGCGCTTTCGACACTGCGCGCCGAATTGACTCGCCGCCGAATTGGCGAATTGCTAGGTCTGCGACTTCAGCCGGACGTAAGGCTCGGCGCAAGAGTGATGAGACATGGAGCGGGAGAGCTTCTTCAGCCTTGATGGTCCACTGGACCTTGCACCCGGCGACGGACAATGCCGCGCGGCCAATTTCTCAGGCCTTGCCTATGTCGCGCGCCAGCATGGCCGCGACGCACGCGGTATTGTCGAGCGCCACGGACTTGAGGCGCGCGTACTCACCGATCCCGAAAGCCTGATCGCGCCGCAGCAGCTTGCTGACGTCTTCGAATATTGCAGCACCCTGTTCGACGATCCCCTCTTCGGCCTGCACATCGCCACCATGCAGGACCCGGAAGTGTTCGGCTGCGTGACGGCCCTGTGCCGCTCGGCCCCAACCGTGCGCGCTGGCATCCGTTGCCTGATGGACTACTTGCCCGTGATCCACGCGCCGGACTGCGAGGTTGTGCTGATCGAGGGGCGAGAAACAGCGGAGCTGACCTGGCTGGTCAACACCGATCTGGGCCTCAACGATCAGGCCAACTATCAGGCGGCCATGCTTAATGTGAAGCTGCTGCAGGCCATGGGCGGCCCCGGCTTCAAGCCGACATGGGTTAGCCTTTCTGCCGATCCGCGCGGCAGCGACATGCCTGAGCTTGAGCGCGTACTGGGCTGCCGCGTATCGCCGCGTTCACCGCACAATTCGGTGGCCTTTCCGGTCCACACGCTCGACCAGCCGGTCCCAAGCGCCAATCGCCTGCTCTATCGCCTGCTTGGCGGCTATCTTGAGCAAGTCCGCGCCGCGCACAGCCAATCAGTGATCGACCGGGTTGAAAGCTACATCCGCGGCTCGCTGGCCTCTGGCACATGCTCGGTGGAACGCTGTGCAGAGAAGCTGGGAATGTCGGTGCGCACGCTGCAAGCTCGCCTCGCGACGGAAAACGCTCGTTTTTCTGAATTGGTCGAAGGCCAGCGCGAAAAGCTGGCGAAAAGCCACCTCGCCCAGCGCCAGCTTACTCTGGACGAGATCGCCGACCGCCTCGGCTATGGCGAGCAGACCAGCTTCGGCCGCGCCTTCAAGCGCTGGACGGGCATGACCCCGCACCAGTTCCGCGCGGCCTGCTAACCGGCAACGTCAGTCCATCAGCAGGACAACGCGGCCCGCCGCCTTGCCAGAGAATGCTTCGGCCATGGCGGCAGCATAGTCCTTCATCGGGACGCGCGCTGCGATGGCCGGGTTGAAAATGCCCTGCCCCGCCATTTCCATCACTTTCGCGCGGCTTGCCTCTGCCTGCTCTGGCCGCTTGAGCGAGAAATCACGCATCTGCACGCCGATAAGGCTGGCACTTTTCAGCAGCGGCAGGTTGGTCTTGAGCGAGGCGATGCCCGCAGGGAATCCGATGACGAGGTGCCGCCCGTCATAGCCGAGCGTGCGGAACGCGAGTTCCGTGGCATCGCCTCCCACCGGATCGAATACGATGTCGATGGGCTTGCCGTCATTGGCAGCAGTCACCTGATCGCGCCAATCCTCGGCGCCCGTGGTGACGACTGCATCCGCGCCACCCGCCAGAGCCGCCGCCTGCTTGGCCTTGCTCGAGGCAGAAGCGATCACCTTCACGCCAAGGTGCTTGCCGACTTCGACTGCGGCATATCCCGTGCCACCCGCCGCACCGAGCACCAGCAGCGTCTCACCGGGCTGAGCCCGCGCGCGATCCGCCAGTGCGTAGTAGGCCGTCAGGTAGTTCACCGGGAAGATCGCAGCGGCTTCGAGCGACATCTTCTCGGGCACCTTGCTGACGTTGCGTGCCGCAAAGTTACTCGCCTGCGAGAACACATTGCCCATGCTGCTGCCAAATACACGGTCCCCAACGGAAAATCCGGTTATGCCCTCACCGACCGCCTCGACTATGCCCGCATATTCACTGCCCGGAATGAACGGCAGCGGAGGCTTGAACTGGTACTGGCCCATCGCCGTCAGCACATCGACGTAGGATATGCCCGCCACCTTGATGGCAACCCGCACTTCGCCTTCCTTTGGTGCGCCCGGATCATATTCCTGAAGCTGGTAGCTTTCGGGCGGGCCGAACTCCTGGCCTATCACTGCAAGGGGCATTTGTTTCTCCCGATTAGTAGGCGTCAGAGGCTCTTCACGCGGCGGCCACCGTCGATCACCATGATGTCTCCAGTCTGGAAACGTGATGCGTCAGAGGCGAGGTAGGCCGCGGGGCCCTCAATGTCGTCAAGATACCCGGGACGGCCGAGCGGCGTGATGGCGCTCATGCGCTCAATCACTTTCGCAGCTTCGGGCGTGTCGGTCATGCCGGTGAGGATGAAGCCGGGGGCGATCATGTTGGCGCGCACGCCGTACTGACCCATCTCCACCGCTAATCCCTTCACCATCGCCGCCAGTGCGCCCTTTGCTCCCGCGTAATGTTCCATTCCTTGCAGGCCATGGAAGATGGAGAGGCTGCCCGTAACAACGATCGACCCACCCGGATCGCCTGAATTCGCCCGGTCCCGCATATGGCGAGTCGCAGCGCGCAGGCTGTAGAAGGCCCCGTGCAAGTTCACATCGAGCAGTTGATGGTACATCTCGCTCGTCATGTCGGGGAACGATGTCGCGCGGGACGTGAAACCGGCATTGGCGAGGAAGCAATCGACTCGGCCCATGGCTTCCAGAGTTGCAGCCATTGCCCTGTCGACCGCGCTTTCATCGGATACGTCGACAGCCACCGCATGGACTCTGCCCGCTCCTGCCGCATTGAGCTTTTCGAGCGCGGAGGTGTGGCCAGCCTCGTCCCGATCCCAAACGACAACGTCGGCGCCCTGCCGCGCGCAACCGGTCAGGAAAGCGAGGCCGATCCCGCTATTGCCGCCAGTCGCGACGACGACACGGCCGCTCAGGTCGAACATGTTACTCAATGCTGGCCTCCATCACAGCGAACCAGCGATGCCGTCACGTTGACTGACGCGGGGCTTGCGAGGAACAGCGCTGCCGTGACGATCTCCTCCGGCTCTGCAGCATGACCGCGCGGGATCGGAATCGGGCCTTTGCCCTTGTCCGGCCAAGCCTCGACAATGTCTGTTCGGAAAGCACCGGGTGACAGCGTGTTAATCCGCACCTTGGGCGCATATTCCCAGGCAAGGCTGCGCGACATGGCGTTCAGCGCGGCCTTGGACGAACCATAGGGCACCGTTTCTGGAAGCGGCATCAGCGAACCGGATGAGGTCACGTTGATGATGCACCCGCCATCACCGTCCATCATCCGCTTCGCCACCTGAGTGGCTAGACGGAACGGGCCTTTGAAGTTCAGGTTCACGACGGAATCGAACAGCGCCTCGCTCACTTCGTGGCTGGGCATACGCGGGCTCATACCGGCGTTATTCACAAGGATATCCACACGCCCAAATGCGGCATAGGCCTCCTCGATCAGCCGGTCGCAGTCAGGCCATTTGCCGACGTGGGCCGAGACTGCGAGCGCCTTGCGGCCAAGGGCGCGCATCTCTTCCGCCACCTTCTCGCAGTTTTCGAGCTTTCGGCTTGCGATGATGACGTCCGCCCCGCGTTCCGCGAAGGCCTTGACCATCTGGTAGCCAAGCCCGCGCGAGCCGCCAGTGACAAGCGCCACCTTGCCAGTGAAGTCGAACAACGGATCCATCACTTGGCATCCCGCGCATTGGGATAACGTTTCAGCGCCGCAGCGGTACGCGTCGGGATGTGCTCAGACGGGAACAGGCCCTCGACCGGCTTTGTCTTCTTCATATAGGCCCGTGCAAGCTGCGACTTGTGCACGTCAGTCGGGCCGTCGGCAAAGGCCAACGACATATGCCCCCCGTACCAGCGGGCGAGCGGCAGATCGAGCGAGATCCCAAGCGAGCCGTGTATCTCAAGGCTGCGGCCGACGACGTCATGATAGATCTTCACGAGGCCGATCTTGCACATGCCGATATGGTTGCGCGCCGAACCGTGGGGCATCCGGCCCGCCTCAACCTCATCGATGATCCACGCGGTCTTGAGCACCAGCAGGCGGAACGCCTCAAGCTCGACGATCGACGAGGCGATCTTGTCCTGTACCATCTGATGATCGCCAAGCGTGCGCCCGCGGGTACGGCGCGAAACCACGCGTTCCAGCATCATCTCCAGAGCGCGATTGCAGATGCCAACAGTGCGCATGGCATGATGGATACGCCCGCCGCCGAGGCGCGCCTGTGCAACCTTGAAGCCGCCTCCCCGCTCGCCCAGCATGTGATCGAAGGGCACCCGCACTTTCTCATAGCGGATATGCGCATGGTGGCCGTCTTCGGGATCGCGGTCACCCGCAATGGCGACGTTGCGCAGGATGTTGATGCCCGGCGTGTCGGTCGGCACGATGAACATGCTCATCCGCTCGGTCAGCGGCTTGTCGGGATCGGTAACGCAGATGACGAGCAGGAAGGTTGCGAGCTTGGCGTTTGACGAGAACCACTTCTCGCCCTCGATCTCCCACTCATCCTCGCCCTTGTCGTTCTTGACGAGAGTGGCCTTGCAGGTGAATTCACCGGGATCGGCGCCGCCCTGCGGCTCGGTCATCGAGAAGCACGAGACGATGTCGCCATCCATCAGCGGCTGAAGATACTTCGCCTTCTGCTCATCGGTGCCGAACATGGCGAGGATCTCTGCGTTGCCAGTGTCGGGGGCAGCCGTGCCGAACACGGTCGGCGCCCAGCTTGAACGGCCGATAATCTCGTTCATCAGCCCCAGCTTGACCTGGCCATAGCCTGGCCCGCCCAGGTGCGGTCCAAGGTGGCATGCCCAAAGGCCCTGCGCCTTCACCTGATCCTGCAGCGGTTTCAGATGACGGCGCGCATCTGTGCGATGGGTCTCGAAATTGGCGGCCATTTCGGGCCACAGCAGGTCCATCGTCTCGCATTCCTCGCGGACGAATTTCTGCATCCAGTCGAGCTTCGCCTGAAATTCAGGCTCAACGCTGAAATTGATCATGACATCCTCGCGATCTGGGCTTTTGTTTCCTTGAACACGTTCTCGACGATGCGGGCGAAGAAGCGTCCAGTTTCCTTGGGAAGGATGCCGGCCTCGGCCTGTGCAACCTTGTATTCGAGCAGGCAGCCGGACTTGAACCTCGCGAGTAGGGAGAACCACTCAAAGTCGCGAATGTCGCGGCCGGTACCCGCGCAATAATAACGCGCCAGTTCCTGCTTGGTCGGGAAGTTCTCAGGATTGTTCAGCGCGTTCGGGAACTCCTTGTCGGGGTTCTCCTCGTCGCGCATGCCGCCGGTGAACCAGCCCATGTCGATCATCGGATCGCCGATGGTCGAAAGCTCCCAGTCGATCATCGCCGCGAGACGTGCCGGGGGGCCCCACTTGAACATCATGTTGGGCGTGCCGACGTCGCCGTGGATGATGCCGCGCACTTCTTGGGGAAGCTTGGAGTGGCGCAGCCATTCCTCTGTCTCAGCATAGCCGTCCAGCTTTCGGGCCTCATATCCCTTGTAGCGCTCGGGATAGGACGCGAGCTGGCCCGCCCAGCGATCGACCTGGCGTTCCAGGAACTTGCCCGGCTTGCCGTAATCCTCAAGCCCGATGGCGACATAGTCGACATTGGCGAGTGCGATCAGGCCGTCCACGATGGCAAATGGGATGCCATATTCATAAGGCATCTGGTCGAACGGCGGCTCGTTCCAGATCTTCTCATCGCGCAGGTTCGGCGCCCAACCATCTACCTTCTCCATGACGTAGAACGGCGCACCGGCAACAGAGGCATCGTCGCACGCGCCATGGCAGACGGGATGCGGTACATCGGTCTGGTTAAGCGCGGTCAGGATGCGGGCTTCGCGCAGCACGCCCTTTTCCGCGCCGGGCGGCGGCACTGCCGGGGGGCGGCGCATGACCATCGGCTTTTCGCCGCGGCTGAGCGTAAGGACGACGTTTGACGTGCCCCCGCTAAGCACGCTCGTCTCCAGCGGTCCTTTGCCAAGCTGCGGCACATTGGCATCCAGCCACTCTGTGAGCGGTCCTTTCGGTGCCAGTTCGTCGATGTCGTAGGTCATGCTGGTCATTATTTCTCGTCCCTGCGCAATTGCGCTTCCAATTGCCTGCGGATGGTCCGTAGCGCAGCCGTGGCCTGGCGGACGTTCTCAACGTCAAGGCCTGCGCCGATTTCGGCGGCTATGCCATCAGCGCGCGCGTCGATTTCTCGCTTGAGCGTGATCCCGCGCGCAGTAGCGCGAAGCAGGACCGCACGTTTGTGATCAGGATTGGGAACAGCCTCGATAAGACCAGCGTCCATCAACGAATTGGCCGCGCGCTGCACAAGCTGGCGCGGCTGGCCAAACGAGCGGCCGATCTGCGGGACGGTTGGCGGGCGATCAGCCTCAACCACCGCGTTGAGCACCGACATCTCAGAATCGCCCAACCCCTCCTCGCGCCGCGCGCCAGCGAAGGTCGCCTTCATACGGCCACCAAGCCGAATAAGCTCGTCAGATAACCCTACGAGGGGATGCCGGGAATCGAACTTTCCATCCATTGTTCAATCGTGTCATATTGACATATTCGTGTCAAATGGGGTCACGCACTCTTCGGTAAGTGAGCATGAAATAACCCGACTGTGAGCGCTTGCTTTCAAGCACCTCCCAGTGCGTGGGCTGGCACGTGCCTGTATCGAACAGTGGAAGGCCGTTTCCCAACGTTACCGGGACAATAGCCGTATGAATCTCGTCGATCAGCCCCGCTTCAAGCGCCCGCGCGGCAACCTTCCCGCCGCCATACAGCCAGATATCTCCCTCGACTTCGCGCAACCATGTGAGCGCAGGGCCGAGATCGCCGGAAAAGCACGCGACATTACCGGGTTGCGGTTCGACGGCGCGGTGGGTCATCACAGCCACCCGCTTGCCGGGGTAGGCCTCACCTTGCATCGCAAGTTCAAGATCGAGGCAGGCTCTCCCCATCAGCAGGCCGCCAATTCCAGACAGGAAATTGTCGGCAAAATCAGTGTCAGGCGGATAAGGCAGCAGCCAGTCGAACGAACCGTCGGGCGATGCGATGAAGCCGTCTATGCTGACAGCGACCGAATAGATGACCCTTCCGACGCTCACACGACCGCGACGGGATTGCCGTACAGCTTGCGCAATTCATGCTTGGCAAGCTTGCCCGATGGAATGCGCGGCAGCTCCTGCACGAATTCGTAGCTGCGTGGCTGCGTCACCCGCGAAATGCGCGTGCTTAGCCAGTCGCGCAGTTCTGCTTCCAGTTCCGGCCCTGCATCGGCCCAGTCCTTCGGCTGCACAATGGCCTTCACTTCCTCGCCATATTCGGGATTGGCGACACCGATCACGGCAACGTCCAGCACCTTGGGATGAACGATCAGCGCATCCTCGATCGCTTGCGGGTAGATGTTCACCCCGCCCGAGATGATCATGAAATCCTTGCGGTCGGTAAGGAAAAGGTAGCCGTCCTCGTCCAGTTTGCCGATGTCGCCAACCGTGAACCAGTCGGCATGGTTTGGGTGGCTAGCACCCCTCGTTTTCTCTGCATCATTGAGATAGTTCACGCCGCGCCCCGGCAGGGCCTCGAAATAGATAACTCCGGACTCACCCGCCGAAAGCTCGCGGCCGCCTTCGTCGCATATATGGATCGGGCCGAGCGAGGTCTTGCCCACTGACCCGGGCTTTTTCAGCCATTCTTCGGAGGTGATGGCGGTGGCGCCGACCCCTTCGGTGCTGCCGTAATATTCAAAGATGACGGGACCGAGCCATTCGATCATCCGGCGCTTGATCTCAACCGGACACGGTGCGGCAGCGTGGATCGCCAGCTTGAGCGACGACATGTCATAGCTGAGCCGCACATCATCCGGCAGCGCCAGAATGCGTACGAACATGGTCGGAACGAACTGGCCGATGTTGACCTTGTGGTCCTGCACTGCCCGCAAAACACCCTCGGCATCGAACTTGCGCTGGGTCACAAATGTGCCGCCAAGCCGCTGGGCGACGACCATGCCCGAAAGGGGCGCGCCGTGATAAAGCGGACCGACATTCAGGCTGACCAACGGCTTCATCTGTTCGTAGGCTGGCATCGCGCCCTCGAGCGCGTTGAACTCGTCGATTGGGCCGGGAGTGAACGGCAAGACGATGCCCTTGGGCCGGCCGGTCGTGCCGCTCGAATAGATCATGTGAAAACCGGAAATCTGGTCCGAAACAGGCTCTGCCGGCATTGGCGCCAGCGCCGTGTCCAGAGACGTAGCACCTGCAATGGCTTCATTGTCGGCATAGAAAATCGCCTGGACACCCGGAATCAGTTCATCCTGGCCTGCCGCGAGCGCCTTCGGAGTGTTCCCAAGCGAGGCCGAAAGAACCAACGCTTTTGAACCGGAGTCGTTTAGGATGTATGCCGCTTCCTCCGGCTTCAGATGGGTGGACAACAAGGTGACAAACACGCCGCAACGGGTCGCTCCCCAATAGACAATCGGAAACCACGGTGAATTCCGCATCATCACGCCGATACGGTCGCCCGGCTGCAGCCCCAACGAGCGCAGCAACTGCGCCACGCGGTTGGAACCTTCATCGAGTTGCCGATAGGTCAATGTCTCGCCGGTATCGGCGATGACGAGTGCGAGATGATCGGGCTGCGTTTTCGCATGCACCGACGGATGATAGCCTGGCATCTTTGGTACCTCTCCCATGCCGGCCTTGTGGCCGGTCCTAATACAGTCCGCCCTGCTCCTCTGCAAAGTCGCGCGGCTCGGCAGCCTTTTGCTGATCGTGCGCCGACTGGGCAGCCTGTTGCTGGCCGCTGCGTATCATCGCAAGAATTTCGTTCCGGCGCGCGGCGAGGTCTTCACCCTTGCTGGAACGCCGGGGTTCGGTGTCCGGCTTGAAAGCCTCCCAGATCACGGAAGACTTGGGATCATTGCCCGGCTCACCTGCAAAGACGCGCTTGCCGCTTACCCGGTCGATCCGGACCATGCGGACGTTGGCGGGGGCGATGAATGGCGTGCGCGTCCAGCGCGGCTTGGTTTCCTGTACAAGCTGCTTGAAAATCGGCGCGGCGATCCTGCCGCCCTGTGCATAACCACCCAATGAGCGCGGCTTGTCATATCCGAGGTAAACGCCGCCGATCAGGTTCGGTGTGCCGCCTACGAACCACACGTCGGTCGGCCCGCTGGTCGTGCCAGTCTTGCCGAACAGAGGAAGATCAAGATCGCGAAGCACCGTTGCCGTGCCCCGCTGCACCACGCCCTGCAGCATGTTCACGACCTGAAAGGCCGTGCCGGGGTCCATTACCTGCTTGCCGCGCGAAGCCAGCCGGGGCATCGGCTTTCCGTCCCAGTTCGCCATGTTGCAGCCGGTGCAGCGGCGGTTGTCGGCGCGCCAGATCACTTTGCCATTACGGTCCTGGACATAGTCGATCACGGTCGAGGTATATTGCACGCCATTGTTGGCCAGCGCGGAATAGGCGTTGACCATCTGCTGAACCGTTGTCTCACCCGCTCCCAAGGCAAAGGAGAGGTAGCGGTCGTACTTGCCGATGCCCACACGGTCGAATGTGCGTGTCACGCGGTCCATGCCGGCGTCGTTGGCAATGCGCACCGTCATCAGGTTTCGCGACTGTTCAAGTCCCCAGCGCATCGTATGGGTGCCGCCGGCGCCGCGCATGTCGAAGTTGCGGAAGCACTTATTGCCGAGCCGGGCGCCCTGATAGACACAGAAGGTGCTGTCAGCGATCATGGTGGCGGGGGTCATTCCCGCATCCAGCCCCGAAGCATAAACGAATGGCTTGATGGTCGATCCCGGCTGCCGCATCGCCTGCGTCGCCCGGTTGAACGCCCCAAGTCCTGAATCGAAGCCGCCCTGCATTGCCATGACACGGCCACTGCGCGGGTCTTCGACGACCATGCCGCCAGAAACCTCAGGAATGGTGCGGACCGAGTAGCGGTTCGTGCCAACGGCTGCAGCCGCAATCACGTCACCAGCCTTCAGGGTATCGGGAAGATCGACAAGCGTTGCCGTTTCGCCATCAGCAAAACCGATCCTGCCCGTTGAGCCGCTGCGCTCCAGCACGGCGCCAACTCGCCAGTCCTTATAGTCGACCGACTTGTTCATCAGAACGAGTTGCGTCTGCCAGTTGTTGGAACTCAGGTCGATACGATCGATCGGACCGCGCCATCCCCTGCCACCGCTGAAACGGAGCAGCCCGGCGCGCAAAGAGTCCTGCGTTGCCTTCTGCAATTGGGAATCGAGCGACGTGCGCACCCACAGCCCGCCCGCGTAGACGCTGTGCGGGCCGTCCTCTGCCTTCTCGCCGTAGCGGGCGATAAGGCGGCGGCGCACCTCCTCGACGAAATAGCCTACGGATGAATCCCAGCGTTCGGCACGGCGGGGGATGAGGCCCAGCGGCATGGCCTTGGCCTTGGCGGCCTCTTCCGGCGTGGCCCAGTCGTTCGCAACCATCTGGTCGAGAACGTAATTGCGGCGCTCAATCGCCATGTCGGTGTACTTCGCCCGGCCATAGCGCTCTGGCGCCTTGGGCAGGATGGCAAGGAACGCCGCTTCATGCAGCGCCAGTTCGCCCACGTCCTTGCCGAAATAAGCGCGCGATGCAGCCTGTACGCCAAAGCTCTGGCGGCCCAGCGGAATTTCGTTGAGGTAAAGCTCAAGAATCTGCGGCTTGGTCAGCACGCTTTCGATCCGGCGCGCGACGATCATTTCCTTGAGCTTGCGCGTGACCGAATATTCATCGCCGATCAGGATGTTTTTCGCCACCTGCTGGGTGATGGTCGATCCGCCCTTTGCACGGGCGCCCGAACCGATCTTGGACGCGTAGTCGACCACCGCGCCCGCAAGGCCGGTAAAATCGACGCCACCGTGGCTCCAGAATGTCTTGTCCTCGGCCGCCAGATAGGCATTCACCAGCTGTTTCGGGAAATCGTCAAAGCGAAGCTGGACCCGGCGCTCTCGCGCATAGGAATAGACAATTTCTCCATCCACGCCCCGCACCATGGTGGGAAGCGGCGGTTGGTAGGTGAGCAGCTTGTCTGCCGAGGGAAGGCCCCGCGCGACGAGTACCCAAACCAGGAACCAGAAGACAAGGAGCGCGCCAAGCGCATAGCCTGCCCAGCGGAACCAGCGCTTTTCGCGCCAGCTTTCACGCGCCCAATCACCTGCCTTTGCCAGTGATGCGCCGATGCTCTCCGCCTCACGGCGGATGCGGTAATGCTGGTCTTCGGGCGGATTTGATTCAGGCATTGCTCACACGCCTCTAGCATGCGGTCTTCGCGCAGCGCCAGCGACATTCATCCCGATCACCGCCCCAATCACCGTGACGACTGCCGGGCAAAGTAGAACCTGACTGCCCGCGCCGTTACCTCGGCAAAAGCATCACGCCCCTCGTCGGAAGCCAGCCAACCCGCATCGCCGGCGTTGCTGAGATAACCGGTCTCGATCAACACCGAAGGCATGTCCGGCACCTTCAATACGGCAAGCGATGCTGACTGCAGCGGCTGGGACCGAAAGCGCAAATGCCCATCTCCCTCGCGAATCAGCAATTTGGCAAAGGTACTGGCCTGCCCCTGGCTGTCACGTTGCGACAAGTCGACAAGAATGGCGCTGACCGCGTCTTCCTGTCCCTTCAGCAACACGCCATTGATGCGATCCGCGCGGTTTTCACGTTCGGCATAACGCGCCGCTGTCTCGCTCGTGCCCCGCTCCGACAAGGTGTAGATGCTGGCACCATTTGCCTCTGCCCGCTCGGCGCTGTCGGCATGGATTGAGATGAAAAGGTCAGCGTTCAGGCGGCGGGCGATACCAGACCGTTCCTCAAGCAACAGGTAACGGTCGCTGTCTCGCGTCAAAGCGACGCGAACGCCGCCCTCTTCGAGGAGTTTGTCACGCAGCGCTTGCGCCAGGGTAAGCGTCAGCCGCTTTTCCTCCAGAGCACCCTCCCCCGCACCGGGGTCGTGCCCGCCGTGGCCCGCGTCGATCACCACCAACGGGCGGCTCGCATCATATGGCCCCTGTATGGGCGGCAAGCCAACTTCGCGCGCGGCGGGCGGAAGTTCCAGCCTTTGGACAAAGCCATCGTGCCGGCCGGGCGCGCCAAAGGCTCGATCGACGCCAATCATGGCGCCGAATACTGCGAAGGGTGCAGCGAGAGAGAGCAATATTTTAAGGGTGCGGCCCATGGCCCGCATTGACTAAGTCCAGCGGCGCGCTTGCGCAACAGGTCTGGTATTCCCAGATCGGTGTTGCCCACGGATGGCTTGTTGCATCTTTGCGACGCAAGAAACTTGCCGATAATACCAAGTGATGCTAACCCGCCCCTGCTTGGCAAAACCTGCCCAGTTCCTCCCGCAGTTAACCTGTCCCGATCGGATAGCGAACTGCAACCAGAAGGAACCGGCGGACAATTGGCCCGGCCCGACTTCGGGTAAAAAGCCCGGATTCTAACAGGTTGATGCTGGTTATGAGAAGTCTACTGCCGTTCCGTCCGCTGCTGCCCGAAGGGGCGCACGCGGCTTGGATGGCAGGCTGTGCGCGCAGGGTTTCGCCGCGCATTCTCTTTCCCGCAGACACGAACCCGAACGCCGTGGCGCAACTTCGCTCCGGCATCGTCCCCTCTGCCAGCCGTCGCGCGCCTGCCAATGCAAGCGCCCGTTTAGGCGGCATTTTCACACATTTTCGCGCTGCCTCGCCGCTAAGGGACGAGCTGCGGCGCGACTGGAGATTTTATAATGACAACGCGCATGCTGATCGATGCGCGCCACCGGGAAGAAACCCGGGTGGCGGTGCTCAAGGGCAATCGTATTGAGGAATTCGACTTTGAATCTGCCGATCGAAAGCAGATCAAGGGTAACATCTATCTCGCCAAGGTAACCAGGGTCGAACCGTCGCTTCAGGCGGCCTTCGTCGATTTCGGCGGAAATCGCCATGGCTTCCTGGCCTTCAGCGAAATCCACCCCGACTACTACCAAATCCCCAAGGAAGACCGCGAGGCGCTACTGGCTGAAGAAGCCGCCCACGCCGAGGAAGAGGCTGCCCTCCGCGCCGAGGCCGAGGGTGAGGTAGATTTCGTCGGGGACGACGAACTGGGCGAAGGCCTTGCCGACGATTTCGCCGGTGACGAAGGCGTGACCGAGGTTGATACCTCGGACAAGGACCAGGTTGCCACGATCGAAGACGGACACGTCGAGAACGGCTTCGAATACGCCGGTGATAACGGCGACGACGAAAACGGTGAAAGCACCGACGAAGACGAGAACGGCAGGGAAGAGCGCGGCGGACGCCGTGGTGACCGCCGCCGTCAGGGCGGTCGGGGCCGCGCCAAGGAAGCCGACGAGATCCGTGCCAAGCGCATGGCCCTGCGCCGCCGCTACAAGATTCAAGACGTCATTCAGCGCCGCCAGGTTCTGCTCGTTCAGGTCGTAAAGGAAGAGCGCGGCAACAAGGGCGCCGCGCTTACTACCTATCTCAGCCTCGCCGGCCGTTATTGCGTGCTTATGCCCAATTCGAGCCA